>JAUVCU010000359.1 GCA_030590715.1 Lentisphaeria bacterium | reverse complement strand
AGGTTTACTTATTTTATAAATAGCTTCCTGTCCTTCTGGTAAATCAAAAAATCAGTTTCAAAAGCTTATCTTTTAGAAAATGTTCACTGCTGCTCGGTTGTAAAGAAATCTTTGTCACGAGCCGAAATAGCTCCTCTTTTCGGCATTTAATATAGCAAAATGTAACGATACTGGTTACTCTTAATTTGCAACTAATATCGTTTATAACAATCATGTCGGATACAGTATTGCGACACAAAAACAATTTAAAGGAAATGACAAATCATGAGATCACTAAAAGGACAAAATGCTCTAATAACAGGAGCGGGAAAAGGGATAGGAAAAGCAATAGCATTGGCATTAGCGGCAGAAGGAGTAAATGTAGCGCTACTGGCCCGTACCACTTCAGACCTCGAAGATGTAGCAAAGCAGGCTCGCGCTTTGGGCGTAAAAACCATTACAGCCACTGCTGATGTATCTTCAATCGAACAAGTGAATAATGCGGCCTCAAAAGTTCTTAATGAGTTTAAAACAATCGATATCCTAATTAATAACGCCGGCATTGGCGCTTTTGGTACATTCATGGAACTTGAACCATCCCACTGGGAGAAAGTAATCCAAGTAAATCTAATGGGAACCTATTATGTAACCCGTGCCTTTTTGCCTCAAATGATTGAAAGGAAAATAGGAGATATCATCAATATATCTTCCACTGCAGGTCTACGAGGGAACGCTTTAACAAGTGCATACAGCGCATCTAAATTTGGAGTTTTAGGTCTTACTGAGTCGTTGATGCAGGAAGTTCGCAAACACAACATTCGCGTAACAGCTCTAACACCAAGCACCGTTGCTACTGATATGGCATTGGATTTAAATCTGACTGATGGTAATCCGGAAAAAGTGATGCAGGCTGAAGATCTGGCCGAACTTGTTATTGCTCAACTAAAGTTGAACAGACGCGTATTTATTAAAGAGTCAGGGATCTGGTCAACAAATCCGTAGTATATAAAAATGCCTCAGAAAGCACTGCAAAAGATGCAAATATTTCTGAGGCAAGATTTACAAAATAATAGTTATTTCAAAATTAACAATTTCTTATTCTGTATTCAGTATTGAACGATTAGTGCCCACATCCGCCGTCGCCGTGCACATGCCCGTGATCCAACTCTTCTTTAGAAGCATCGCGAACATCAACAATCTCAACTTTAAATGTCAGGTCAAGGCCTGCAAGCGGATGATTAGCGTCAACAGTCACCTCATCATCAGTCATAGCGACGACAATAACAGATTGCTCTCCATGATCCGTATCAGCTTGAAGATGAGTTCCTACCTGTAGCCCCTCAAGGCCTTCAAACATCGCGATCGGCATTGCTTGAACATGGTGATCCAGACGTGGTCCGTAAGCATCATCACTTGGGACAACCACTTCAAATGCATCTCCAGCCTCATGGTCGATCAAAGCAGTCTCCAAACCAGGAATAACATATCCCTCGCCATGAATGAAGGCCAGCGGATCACTTTCGAACGAACTGTCTATTAAAACACCTTTACTGTCTGAAACGGCATAGTGGAGAACAACTACTTTATCTAGGGATATTTTCATAATACTTCCTTAATTTTTAACCAACTCATAATGTATAATAAAATCATTGACTCAAATCTATAATTACCTCTCCAGAATTCAATCCGCAAAAATCAGATTCACATCCCAAAAGACACCATAAAAATAGTTGTTTCGCCAGATTGTCCCCAACCACCAAAGATAATGGCTATAAGTTTTTGCTTAATAATGACAACAATATGCAGGTTTTCTTCAAATCATTTTTTACACCATAAAATCACCAGCTCTTAACAGAACCTTGATTTCTATTAAAAAATGATCGGCTATATTCTTCGCACCATATATCAAAAAAGTAATAATAAGGAAGACCACATGAAGGTAGCAGTAATACTTAACGAGAGCACATCATACAAATGCACCGGCGCGGGATGCATGAACGCCTTTTTTTCTAAAACGGCCGCATTTGAAGGATATCCTGCCGGCTCAGAACTCGTCGGGTTTTTCCACAACGGTGGCGAGCTGGATAAGAAAATTGATAAGATGAAAGAAAAAGAGGTGGAAGTAATCCACCTTTCGACCTGCCTCCGCGCTCAGTGTGGAGATTACGAAGAGCTGGCAGAGAGATTATCAGCGGACTTCGATGTCGTCGTTTATACACACGGCAGCGAACAGGGTAAAACGAAGAAAGCAGTAAGCTACAAGAAAGGAGCTTTCACTGCTGCTTCTGTGGATTAAACCTGAAAGCCCTCAAAAAATTCGAATTGACTTCGTTCACCGCCAAACTAAGTCAACTTATAAACACTTGTTAACAATTGTGTTAGCAAGTGTTCAAAATGCGGTAAGCTAAATTTCCACCTGTAACGCTTTGATCTGCCTGTCATGCTGTTTTGCCAAGAGCATCAATGCTGTAACCGCACCGACAAGAGCACAAAACATATCTGCTTGAGTATCCCATATATAGCCCTGTAGGCTTAAGAATGCTTCT
>JAUVCU010000088.1 GCA_030590715.1 Lentisphaeria bacterium | reverse complement strand
CATGACGATATGGATTCATTCTTTGTTCCGGCACTAGTCGGAATTGATGATATGGTACCTGCAAAGAAATCTACAGTATCTGCAAATTTCGCACAACCAATAAACTGGGCTAAAGAGAGTAAAATAAGTCCTGTCTTATATGCCGCCGTTGCGGTCGGAGTGGCTGTTTTTGCTTTGATTTGTCTTACGCTGTCTGAGTACCTTGAGTTAAATAATAAAAAACTTGAGCTGATAGCTGAGACAGAGGTTGTCAACCGCATGAGTGCAAAGCTATCCGTATATCAGAAGTACCAGAAGTTTATTGAAAAGGCCGATAAGGGGCTGTTTGGATCTTTGGATAAGTTTGAAGAAAATAGAAATGTCTGGAGCTGCAATCTCGAGAAACTCTATTGGGTCGTTCCAAAAGAGATTACTTTGACTAGTTTGGATGTAAAAAAGCGAGTTGTGTCTGTCAGTAGAAAGAAACAGGTAGAGAAGCAGGTGATGACATTGATGGGGACGGTGAACTGTGCTCCGGCAGATGCTGTGCAGTTTGTCGAGACATTCGCGTATGACCTTAAGGATGAAAAAGGTTTTGGAGAAAGCCTGGAAACAGCAGAAATTAAAAATATCTCAATGGATACCAATATGCAGAATGAGGTGGCTTTTTCACTTGAATGTGTATTTACACCAGGTAAGGAGTAGCAGTTATGAGTTTGTTTAATGAAATGAATAAAGAAGAAAAGCAGAATGTAGTATTAGCTGTGTTTGCTGTTGTGATCCTGGTGTATAGTCTTTACGGATTTGTGTATGAACCGGTAGTTCAAGATATCAGTCGCCTTGAAAAGGAACTTGTTTCTGTCAAGAAGCAAAAATCTGAACTGGAAATAATAGAGCAGCAAAAAGGAAGTATTCAGGAGCAGTATACCGACCGCATTGCAAAGTATAAGCGCTATAGCCAGTATTTTGTTCCTAAGAGCAATGAAGTACTTTGGAGTAAAAAGGTTTTTCAGGAAATCTTTGATAAGAATGGGATCCCAATAGATAAGATTGATCTCGCTTGTCGGAAAGTGGCGAAGACTTCAAAGAAGTCGAAGAAAAAATCAATGTTTGTTTCATATTCTTTTACAATGAAGTTGTTGAAACGGTACCATGAGTTTGGTTCATTGTTAGAGGATTTAGAGAAAGCTGTCCCGTTTATGATTGTTGATTCAGTGTCGATTATGAGGAAAGATAGTGTACCTGGAGAGAAGGACGGTGAGCTTGATATTGAGTTGTCCTGTAGATTACCACAATTAACTGAAGATGCTTTAAAACAATTTTCGGGGGAGATTGAAAAATTATGAGTTATCGATTTACTGTTTTAGCTGCATGTTTGATAATGCCTAGCGTTTATGGGGCTAAAGTGCCTTCCTATAAGGTTGATTCATCTTCCAGGGACCCTTTTACACGTTCAGAATTAATGAATAGGGCGCGACATTCACAAAGTAATGCTGCGATTCAATCTGCCGTGGAGGTGGAACTGAGCATTAAAGGTGTAATGGTTGGTGGAGATAAAAAAAAGATTGGTATCTTTTCAAAAGGGATGTTTAAAGTAGGAGATGTTGCTGAAATTCAAGTTAATGGAAAAATGATAGAGATGACACTTATAGAGCTTGATATGACTAAAATTTCCGCAGTATTCAGATCTGGTGGATTAGTATACAAAGTAAGAAAAGAAAATTAATTTTATCCAAATTATAACAGAAGTAGGGGAAATTGTATGAAAAAAGTATGTAAGTTCTTAGCGGTGATTGGAGCAAGTGGATTTGTTGCTGGAGCAGCATTTGCCCAGTCTCCTAATTATCCTGTAACAATGAATGTTGCAGACACAGAGATTCGCAGTGTTTTGAACCTTATTGCAAATATACGACCGGGTGTTTCATTGGTCATTGATGACGACGTTAAAGGGAATGTAACCGTTAACCTTAAAGATGTCGAATGGGAAAAAGCGATGAAGCTTGTGCTTATGCAGAAAGGGTACAGGATAACTCAAGTTGAAGATAATATTTTCCGCATAAGCGTAAAGGGAGAAGATGTCGTTCCTTTTCCCGGAGATGTAACACCTGAAGTTTTTGGTGAAGCTAATTCTGGAAGTAACTATGATTTTGTTCAACCGGATCTTGTTGTAAGAGCAATGACTCCTTACGAAATGGCTCAACTTGACCTTGAAAGTATTAAAGAGTTGATCGGATATAATACTGAAGCAGATGGTGAAATTACATTAGAACAAGCAGTAGCGAAGCTTAAATCATCAGGTGTGACTCAGATCAAAGAACTTTTGGTTACCGAGAAGCCGGCAAGTGAAGTGATTGCTGCTATCGGGAAAGTGACAAAAACCAACTATTCTATCTCACGTATCACAGAAAAGAATTCGTATGATAGTCCGATTGTATCTGATGTCGCAGATGCAGATGCGGTAAAGGAAAATGGTTTCGAAGAAGGGTTTATCAATATCAGCTTGAACAATGTAAGTTCAACAGAGGCATTGGAGATAGTCGCAGGACATGGTGGATATAAAGTAGAAAAAAAAGGCAGTGTACTTGAATTTTCGCCAGCAACACAGGGTCAGGACGAACCGCTGACGATTGAAGCATTTAGGGTAGATTTTGTTAAGGTAAATGAAGAACTTCTTGAGTCTCTACGCGGCGCTTTGACAAAGAGAGGGTCTGTCAAATTCCTTGGTAAAAAATCTATTCTTGTAAAAGATACTAAAGAGGCAATTGCTAATACGCATAAAGTGCTGAAAGCCGTTGATGTTGCGACTCCACAGGTTCAGGTTGAGGTTCGATTTTTTGAAGTTAGTAATGATGACGACTTAAATATTGGATTTGACTGGAAGCAAATGCTGTTGACAGAGGGAATTAAAGGTCACACAAACGGTTGGCATATAGCAGACAATAAACTTAAGACGAATGATCTTCTCACTGATTTTTATCACAATTATACAGAGCTAGATGCGAATGGTACACTAAAACCTGCCACTAGCATGGTTACATCATTAGACGATTCAACAATCTTTACAATTGATGCTTTACATCCTGTACTCAGAGCTCTTGAGGAGAGTACGTATGCGACTCAATTGTCGAATCCGAAAATTATCATTGCAAGTGATGAGCAGGCTACCATTCACATTGGAAGACAGATACCTATTGTTCAGTCTGAATTTGATAATGAAGGAGAAACACCAACTATTACAGTGTCACTTGACGGTGCCTTCGGAGGTAAGTCAGGAACACAAGTAAACCTTACTGACAAAAAGGAAGCAACGACTATAGAGCGAACATCATATGCTGGTTATCTTGATGTTGGTACTATGTTGACTGTATGTCCTTCTGTTAAGAATGAGACAGATGTATACGTTAAGATTATACCTGAACTGGTATCTGTGCAGGGGGAAATAAGCCCAATTGCCGGCATCTCATACCCGATTCTTTCAAAAACAGCAGTTTACTCCGAGTTTATGCTTAAGTCAGGGCAAACTGCAGCAATCGGAGGACTGGTGAATGAAACGTTGGAGGATACTGAAGAAAAAGTTCCATTTCTGGGAGAGATTCCATTTTTAGGCAAACTGTTCACATATAAGAGTAAAGAGGAAAGACGCTCTGAAGTGTTGATTTTCGTAACAGTTAAGATTGTCGGAGTTGGTTTAATTGGTACAACAACAGGAATTCCTATTGAATCTAAACTTTCTCAACAGATGGTTGAAAAAGTGAAAGCGGGTGATGCTAAGGGAGCCGAATATAACGAGACTGTCGTAAAAGCACTTGATGCAGTGAAAATAGCTGATGGAATTGAAGCCGATAATGAAAGTAAATTGGATTCAATTTTGAGTATTGATTAGTTTATAATTGTATTACAGGCAGATAAGTCTGCCTGTAATACTGTTTAATTTAACTCTTATCCTTTAGGTGTATAAATGCGACATGTAACTGGTAAACCTAAAAAGTCAATTGTTGTCAAGCACTTTTCACTTATTGAAGTGATTATTGCGATGATCGTACTCGGTATTGGTGTTTTCGGACTTTATAGTGTTATTGGTAAAGCACGTCAGCATGCCAAGTTCTCAAATGTCAGGTCTGCTATCGATGAGCTTCTATTTGATACAGCGAGACAGTATATGCTGATTCCGATAGATGAGATCACTGCAAGTTCAGGCTTCAATATTAATATCAGTCCATTGAGGACGGTCTCAAGTGTAACCTATGGCGGGAAGACTGCTGAAACAGCAGTTGATCTGTCCCGGTATACTGTTCTTGATAACACCAGTTATATTTTAGAAGCAACAGATCATTATGAGATCGTCTTAAATTTACGACTCAACTCAGGTCGCGGGCCTCTTGATAATGTTGATCGTAAAGTGGTCGTTCTTAGGTATAAGGACTTGTAGGCTGTAATAGGAGGTAGTAATGAGAACTTACAGAAATAAATTCGGTTTCACACTTATCGAAGTGATGATATCTGTTGCAATTGTCGCTGTTGTAAGCACAAGTGTGATCGGCGCATTCGCAACAGTATATTCCGCATATCGCGATACTTACTCTCAAGTCTTCTTGCCGCTGCATGGGCGGAATGTCAGAGAAAAAATTCTCCATTCAGACACCGGTCTTGCCTCAATTTTAAGTACAACAACTCCTGTTATTACTACAGATGGAGATCTGGAGTACAGCATTGCTTCGATCGATCATTCGGTTGACCTGTTAAAAAACTCCGATCAAACATGGGTGCTAAATAGTGTGACGACGGACACACATACTTTGTCATTAAGCGGGCTCGCTGATGCCGGGAGTGGCGATGTTACAGTTGACACTACTAGAGCAAACAGGGAAAAGTACCAGCTTCAGGAGGCAGATGCTGTGATAATTGACGACACAAATCTCTATTACCGTGATATAAGCTTTGATATTCTGTTGAGACATCAACAGGGAGATCATGTGTATACCTATCTGCAACCGATTAAAATGAGGATTGAGCAATGATGGTTTCAAATGCCGGAAAAAATGAAAAAGGTGCAATTCTTGTTGTTGCAATGGTGCTGGTGGCAGTTGTAGGTCTTTTTTGTACAACAATTTATGATATTCCGCGCTTTGCAATAAAGCAGGAGCAAATAGCTCATACGAGAAATAAGAACCTGCTGTTTGCTCACTCTATGATGGATAAAGAAAAAAATCAGATTTATTCCATATTTCTAGATTATTATGATGTTATGGGAGATTATGGCTGGTTTGATGTTATCAGTGCAGACGGCCTTACTCTCGGAGTTGACGTGAACAGTCTTGGCTGCACATATGCAGTGCCTGTAGATGAGCACGTTGATAGCAGCATTCAGGCTCCCGAGGCGATAAAAGAGATTGAAAATTTATTTTATTCCGTTGAGGTTCATCCGGTAACAACTACTGATGCGATTAAAACTCAGCTTGGCGTGATTAATGATAGAAGGCTTTTGTATGTGGCTGTAAACGTGTACTACAAAGATTCTGATGGAATTGTTGTTGATAATTCACAAAAAACAGTAGAGGAGATCATTCAGTTCGGTGACGCACCTTCAGAGGCGTATAAAAATGCTTATTTTGTTCGTGATGTGTTGATGCTTGAAGGGAGTCAGCTGACTGTTAATGGTAACCTTAGTTCAAATGGTGATGTCGATTTAAGCAAATTGCCGACCATAAATGGTGATATTATGGCTACAGGGATTATAACAAATGATCACCTTGATAAACATGAAACTGCTAGCAATTATGCAGGTGTAAGTATGCCTGATGCACGACCGCTTGTAACAAATTAAGAAAGAGGATGTTACTATGAAACGAAGAGGATTACTAAAATTTTGCTGCCTGTTATTGACCGTCTTTTCACTGGGGGAATCCTTTGCCTTGACTGAGGCACAGATTACTGAATTCAAGGATTCGACGGGGATGACTCCTGCACAATATAAACTGATTATAAGTTACGATCCCGATAATGTCACTAAATGTCCCGGGTATAAGAAGACACCTTTGCCGCACCTCGGTAATATTACGGAGTATGAGGACAAGGCTGACGGAAGTATTCAAGTCTGGCAGGGTGGGGCTTACGTAGAACTACTGACCAATGGCATATACGAAGGAGCCGGACCCGACAATGTGTCGGGGACAGTTGATGATGGTACATTGATAATCGGAGGGGATGCGACTAACCCCATTCTGATCAGTGGACTCGGAGTTATAAAAGGAGACATCATTATTCGCGGAGTGTATCGCGGTAATGGGTCACTGATAGCGAAGCGTAATATTTATATTGTTGATAACCTCATAGCAGAATCAGCTACAGTGTGGAGCAAAGCGGACTCATCGACTGAAGTGCTCACTAAAATAGTAAATAGCCTCATCATGGATTCAATTGCGTTATCCGCAATGGGAAATATTGTTATGGGAAATTTGGATGATACCGCTGGAGACTGCGAACTTTCCTACGAATCATATCAGGTTCGAGCCTATGAGGCAGAATTGGGATATGGAACTTCGACCAGTTCTGATGAAACACATACTTTTAATGGAGACTACTCAGGTGAGGATGGAGGTTATAGAAGTGGTAATAGGACTGTTGATATAGAGGGTGGTACCGCAGGAAATAATTATTTGTCTCTTAATGAATCTGTTGGAATCAAGGTT
>JAUVCU010000161.1 GCA_030590715.1 Lentisphaeria bacterium | reverse complement strand
AACATTCTTCGGAACTGTAGTTAATCAAGCCTCTGGCAATAACAATTCCTTCATTATTCGTTATGTCAACAGTGTCTCCACGCTCGAATGTACCTTCAACTTTTGTGATTCCTGATGATAGCAAGCTTTTACCTTTTTCACAAAGAGCTTTAACAGCTCCCTGGTCGAGAGTAATCTTGCCATTCGGTTTTGAGAAAAATGAGATCCATCTCTTTTTCGATTGCATCGACTTTGTCTGAGAAGGTGTGAAAATTGTACCAACGTCCTTCCCTTCAAAAACCTGCTCGATAATATCATTTTCTCTTCCGTCCGCAACAATAAGAGTGTCTCCTGCTGCTGTAACAATTTCAGCGGCCTTAATTTTGGAAATCATTCCTCCAACAGACATTGCTGCGTCATCAGTACCAGTTGCCATGGCGCGCATCTCTTCTGTGATTGTTTCAACAACAGAAATGCGATCGCCAAGTACATTGTTTTCTTTGTGGTGTAGTCCACCGACAGTAGTAAGTATTATAGTTAATTCAGATCTCGTCATCGCAGCTAAGAGTCCTGCAAGTGTATCGTTGTCCCCAAATTTCAGCTCATCTACAGAGACTGAGTCGTTTTCGTTGATAACAGGTAATATGTCCATCGACCATAGGGATTCTATGCAGTTCATAACATTTAGGTGGCGCTTTCTGTCTTTCAAGTCGTCCGCAGTCAAAAGCAGTTGAGCTGAATGAAATCCGAATTTGTGGCACTCGTTCTGGTACATTGTCATGAGTTTGTTTTGCCCAATTGCTGCAAGGGCCTGGACTGAAGACAGTTTTGTCGGTCTTTTTTCAAGGCCGAGAGTCTTCATGCCGACTCCAACTGCTCCTGACGAAACAAGCATTACTTTGTAACCTTTTTCGCGCAGTTTTGCGATCTGTGATATCAATGTAGAAATCATAACGGGATCAGTTAAAAGTCTTGTTCCTGCTTTTACGACTACTTGTTTGCAATTCTCTATCGTTGTTTTTCTTATGGAAGTGTTATCAACCATTTATTCCACCATTTTATAAGAGCTGAAGTTACGCTCTAAGTATATAAAAATTTACATTTATCGTATTTATTAAAGTCCGATACAATACTTCATTATCGCGGAACTGAAACTATCGACTTGAATAAAAATGGGGCATTATTTGTGTGGGCGGTTGAAATGTAAGCAGATTTTTTTAGTAGTATAAAAAAAGAGCACATATTTCTATGTACTCTTTGGCGTTTTATTTAGATCCGGCGAGGATTCTTGCCATGTTGTCCATTTCTTGAAGGACAACCCCGGTTCCGTTTGCGACAGCAATCAGTGGATCTTCTGCTACAAAAACAGGAAGTCCTGTTTCTTCGGAGATAAGTCTGTCAAGCCCGTGAAGTAGAGATCCTCCTCCGGCCATCATTATCCCTCTGTCAATTAAGTCAGCTGCAAGTTCAGGGGGGCAGCGCTCTAGCGTTGTTCTCACAGCTTCGACAATACTTGTGACTGGTTCTTGAAGTGCTGTTCTTATTTCTCTGCATGTAATGTTAATCGTTTTAGGCAGTCCGGAAACAAGGTCTCTTCCTTTGACGTCCATTGTGATCTCCTCTTCACGAGGATAGGCACTTCCTATTTCGATTTTGATCGCCTCAGAAGTTCTCTCTCCAACCATCAGGTTGTAAACGCGCTTCATGTGTTGTGTGATTGCTGCATCCATTTCGTCTCCGCCAACGCGAACGCTCTTTGCTTCAACAATTCCAGAAAGAGAAACAACAGCAACTTCAGTTGTTCCGCCACCGATATCTACAACCATGCTGCCAGATGGTTCCGCAACGGGAAGTCCAACTCCGATCGCAGCAGCCATTGGCTCTTCAATAAGTATTATTTCTGATGCTCCGGCGCGTTCAGCGCTGTCCTGCACTGCGCGAGTTTCAACTTCTGTAATTCCAGAAGGAACAGCAATCAAAACTCTAGGAGCCATAAGTCTTCTTCTACCAGACACTTTCATTCTGGCTTTTTGTATAAAGTACCTCAGCATCTCTTCGGTAATATCAAAATCAGCAATAACGCCGTCTTTCATTGGACGCACAGCTTTGATATTGCCGGGGGTTCTCCCGAGCATACGCTTAGCCTCGTCACCTACAGCAATAACTTCTCTTGTCCCTTCTGTAATCGCTACAACAGATGGCTCATTGAGTACAATCCCTTGGTCTCGTACAAAGACTAGACAGTTTGCTGTACCAAGGTCTATCCCGATGTCACTCGAAAAAAATCTGGCAAGTTTTTGATAAAGCATTCGGCGGTTCCCGATTTGAGGTTAATTCTTACTTAAAACTTTAACTTTGACATTTATACTTGATTAGTCAAATTTGTTTTACCGCAAAACGCAAAACTTTGTACTTTAATCTTCTATATTTGCTTTGTGAATTAAGGTTTTAGATATACTGATGGTTGTATTGCTTTGAAAGAGCTCCGAATGGCATTTAAACTTTCTGAATGGCCAACTATAAAGTACCCATTCTTTTTCAATAATCTGTAGCAGTCATCAATGAGATTTTGTCTTACGATATTGTCAAAGTAAATCATTACATTTCTGCAGAATATGAAATCGAGTGGTCCTTTCATCGGGAATGGTGGAGTTGATAAGTTTAGTCTTTTGAAACTTATCATATTTTTTAACGCAGGAGAGGCTTCGTAGTAGACATTGCCGTCTTTCTTTATTTTTAGAAAGTACTTTATGAGAAGGTTTTTGGGGACTTCTATCATCTTTTCTTCAGAATATGTCCCGCTTTTTGCTTTTCTTAAAATATCTGTTGATATGTCAGTTGCTAAAAGCTTAATGTCAACTTGATGGTCGTGCCCTAGTGCTTCCTTCATTGACATTGCTAGTGTATATGGTTCTTCACCAGATGATGATGCAGCACACCAGATTCTGAATTTTTTTTGTCCCTGATCATGCCATTCTTTAAGTTGGTTTATAAAGAATTTGAAGTGAATAGACTCGCGGAAGAAGTGTGTTGTATTTGTTGAAATAACATCCAGTAGTTGGACCAGTTCTGTATGTCCTCCTTCGGAAGTAAGGTATTTTAGGTATTCTTCCGGATCTCCCATCTTTAGCGCCATCACCCTTTTGTTTACGCGTGCCTGGACTAAAGCCAATTTGTGTTCTCCAAGCGAGATCCCACTTTCTTTGTAGACAATGCTTCTTATTTGATTGAACGTTTCTGTTTTCACCTTTTACCTTGTGGTTATGTGACTATTCGGTGAATTGGTTAGTTGAACCAGACTGCTGACATCCAGAATCAGACCGACGCTTCCATCGGCCATTATTGCGCTTCCGGAAATTCCTTGTACTGGCATGTATTCTCCAAGGCTTTTAATCACTATCTGCTGCTGACCTAATATTTCATCAATTATTATTCCTGTTCTTTTGCCTCCCTCTTCAACTATTACGATCAATGCGTCTTCGCTTTCCTGGATGTCGTTTTCAAGTTCAAAAAGCTTAGATAACCGGAATACAGGGATTAGTCCATCTGGCATTTGTAGTATCAATCCTTTTCCCTGAACGGTGCTGAGATCTGCTTTTCGGGTATTAACAGACTTTAAAATTGACAATGTAGGGATGATATAATTCTCGCCACATGTGTTTACTACCATGCCGTCGATAATAGCTAATGTTAATGGTAGTCTTATTGAAAAGACACTTCCTTTGCCGGGATTTGAACTGATGTCAATAATTCCTCTTAGCGCATCAATGTTTCGTTTAACGACATCCATTCCGACACCGCGTCCGGAAACCTCAGTCACTTCTGCAGCTGTTGAAAATCCTGGTGCAAAAATCAACTGGTTAATTTCACTATCGGTCATACCTTCGGCGCTGCTTATGATACCATTTTCAATTGCTTTGCTTAGTATAGCTTTGTGATTCAGGCCACGCCCATCATCTTCGATTTCTACGAAAATGCTTCCTCCCTTGTGAAATGCTCTCAGTTCAACTCGTGCCGTTGCAGGTTTTCCTGCTTGGATTCTGTCTTCTGAAGTCGGTTCTATGCCGTGGTCGATGGAGTTTCTTACCATATGAACAAGCGGGTCCCCAATTGCGTCTACAACTATTTTATCCAGTTCTGTTTCTTCTCCCTTCATAATGAAGTCTACATTTTTCCCAACTTTTTTGGATAAATCCCTAGCCAGTCTCGCCATTTTTTGGAAGGTCGAGTGTATTGGGACCATTCTGAGTGATGTTCCCATTGTTTGCAGTTCTCTGGTTATTTTGTCCAGGAGGGCAAGGTGTTGTACCATCTTTTTAGAGACATTATCTTTAAGTTCATCGGATTGGACGACCATTGTCTCTGCTATTACCAGTTCTCCTATCATGTCAACAAGTTTATTTAGTCTGTCCGCATCTACTTTCAGTATTTCTTTCACAACCGTCTTTTTGATTCCTTGTGCAGGAGATGCTTTTTTTTCTGCCGGAGGTTTTGCTTTTTGTTTAGGTATGTTGCTTTTTACCGAAGTCGGGCTTGCTTTAAATTGTGGTTTTGGAGGTGCTGTTTCTGCTTCTTTCTTAATTACTTTTCCGGTTACAACTGATTCCATTTTTTCAATCATTTCTGATATATTGTCTGGAAGGTACTTAATATCTCCTCTGCCGATTGATTTTTTGAGGTCGTCGTACATGGCTTTTAGAAGGTCAACAGACTCAAAAATAATATCAACAATTCTGCCTTCGAAGGTCATTTCTCCTCTACGGATTTTATCTAAAATCGATTCGGAACTGTGAGAAAGGGACTCAAAACCTATCAGTCCGAGAAAACTTGAACTTCCTTTAATCGTATGGAAGGATCTGAAAACGGCATTGATAATCTCCTTGTTTTCCGGA
>JAUVCU010000029.1 GCA_030590715.1 Lentisphaeria bacterium | reverse complement strand
CTTATATTTTGCTTCTTAAGACCTTCAGATATCGTTTCAGCCTGCTTCATTGAAGCGGCAAGTTTTTTCAGGCTAGCAAGCCTTTGCTTATTCAGCTGACCTTTTTGCGTCACAAACTGCTTTATCTTCTCTGTATCCTTCTCACGAAGTTTATGTAATTTATCTAACTTTAATTTGACCGAAGTGTACTGTTTTTCATGAGATGACAACTGGTGTGTTAAAGACTTTATTTTCTTCGCATTTTCTACGGTTAAGTCATCCTTTGCATTCAGGGCTTCAGTAACCTGCAGGATTTGATTATTCAACTTTGCAAGAGTTCGTTCCAGCTCGATTCCCTTTCCTTTTGAAAAAGTAAGGTCTTCTCTTAACTGCTTCGATATTTCCTGATGCCGTTTTTTCTGATCTTTCATTTTATTCAGGTTTTCGTTATAGTCATCGGAAAGCTGGGATAACTGCTGTTCTTTTATGAAAAGTTGTTTCTCTTGTTTTGCCTGCCGAAGCTTGAGCTGATCATTGAGGTTCTGAAGTTTATTGTTCTGATTTACAGAAACAGCGCTATCACCGCCAGAAGAATCAATCTTAACTGCAGACATAACTTTTTTTCTATCAGCAGCCGTTTTTAGCAGCTGTTTTTTATATTCAACTAATTGAGACTTAGCTTGTTTAAGCTCTGATTCTAACGTGAAAGATTTGCGGGAGAACAGAGAGCTATTATCTTCTAATTCTTTAATTTTGCTGATAAGCCCAGTCGAATTGTCTTTTACTTTTGCCAGACTTATTTTTAACTCAGAATTTTGTTTCTTCAAACGTGTCAGATGCTCACTGAGTTCTGACTTATTGAAAGTACTTTCAACTGCTGCCTGAACAGGTTTTGCGGCAACAACTGTAACGGGTTTGGATTTCTTGTTTGTAAATGAGGATTGCTTTTTCTGAATAAATTTTATTTTCCTTTCACACACATCAACTTTAAAGAACACCTTATCACTATCCCACTCCGGGTAACATTGTCCTATCTGTCGAAAAATAGCCTGAGCCTTTTTGTATTTTCCCAAAACAACCTGGTCCCTGCCTCTTGAGGCGGCAATTTCAGCTTCAGTCAAATTGCCATTTGCCTGCTCCACAGATCTGTTCTAGGTTCAGCACACCCTAACTTATCAGAGCATGTGATTTGTAACGTTAACGCCGTCCTTCTCAAAAAGCTGTTTTTTATAAGAGTTCCTCGCCTAAATATATTAGATTACGACTAGAATTAATTACTACTGTAATGAACTGCTTACACTTCAACTGGTTATACAATATCTATTTCAGTGTAAACGATTATTCATAATTAATCTATAGAAGCTCATTTTTTTTAAACTAATAAGCAATTTCATATGTTGTATAAAATTGCTTATGTGGTAATAGGTTGGGGAATAATGACTAAAGAGTGAATTCAGCGAAGATCTTTTTGAATTTATCGGCAGCACTAATTGTGAGTAATGTGTTGCCGTCATCATCGTATTCTGAATGCAGAATTGCGGTATGCTTATAGGCAAGAGCGACAACGTCGTGTCGGTGCGGCGGAATTACACATTCAATAATCTCAGATGATTGTTTTGCGTGAAGCATAACCTGATGGTTAAGTTCATCAAGGCCCGTTCCGGTTAGAGCTGACATGAAAATGCAGTCTGGATGCTGAGCTTTCATTCTTGCAATTACTACAGGGTCATATTGTTTATCTACTTTATTAAAGGCGACAATCATCTTCTTGTCTTTTGCTCCGAGCTCTTCCAGAACAGCGAGAGTCGTTTCCCAATGTTGTTCAACCTGGCAGCTGCTAACGTCTAATAATAGTATTAAAAAGTCTGCCAGCGTGGCTTCTTCGAGTGTCGATTTAAATGCTTCAATCAGGTTATGTGGAAGTTTTCTAACGAATCCCACCGTATCCGTGATAATCATTTGTTGCTTATTCGGCAAAATAATCTGCCTTGTCGTAGGATCCAACGTCGCAAAGAGTTTGTCTGCTACCAGAACTTCAGAACCGGTAAGGTGGTTTAATAGAGTCGATTTCCCTGCATTAGTGTACCCAACAATTGCAGCATGTGGAATTGCTGTTCTTGTTCTACTTTTCCTTTGCGTATCTCTATGCTTTTGAACAGACTTCAATTCTTTTTTTAAAGTCGAAATGCGTGTCTGAACCAGACGGCGGTCAATTTCAATCTGTTGTTCTCCATCACCACGACCACCAGTTGAGCCACCGCGCTGTCTTGATAAGTGAGTCCAAGCACGAGTTAGACGCGGTAGTGAGTACACCATTTGGGCAAGTTTTACCTGAAGAACTGCTTCGCGTGTTGTCGCACGATTCGCGAAAATATCCAGAATAACCTCAGGTCTGTCGATAACACAAATTTGAGTCAGCTTCTCCCAGTTACGCTGTTGTGCAGGGCTCATATCGCAGTCAAAAACAATACAGTCTGCATTTTGCTGTTTGGTAATCTCTCTTATTTCTGCAGCTTTTCCCGTCCCCATAATATATTTTGGGTGTGGTTCTCGCAGCTTTATAATTATTTTATCAATAACAGGAACTTCGATTCCATTTGTCAGCTCTTCCAGTTCGTCAATGTGTTCTTTTGCTTCTACGTATGGCGTGTGGTAATCTTGAAAACCAATTAGAATTGCTCTCTCAACTAACTTTCTATTATCTTTTTCTGTATCTATCATTAAGTTTTTAATTCCATCTTAAAATTTATTTATTGAACGGAAGTAATTTATTCCGTAAAACAATACAGGCAAGTCGTTGGCGTTGTATAGACTACTGTTTTAGAGTGTTTAAACAGCAAAAAGATCGATTTAATAAAAACTGGCAAAAAACATTTTTTTGAAGTTGACGAAACAAAAAGAGGGTATAAAATAAGGGGCATCACGAAAAAGCTATGTGCTCGGGTGGCGGAATTGGCAGACGCGCTGGATTTAGGTTCCAGTATCTTACGATGTGAGAGTTCGACTCTCTCCTCGAGTACCATTTTTTTCTGATGTTTAAAATTGTTTTATGTGCTCGGGTGGCGGAATTGGCAGACGCGCTGGATTTAGGTTCCAGTACCTTACGGTGTGAGAGTTCGACTCTCTCCTCGAGTACCATTCTTCAGATTATTCCCTTACGATTGATTCAAAAAGCAAGCAACAATCCATCAAAGACATTTCATCTTTCTGCTTTGATTCGTCAATTATATTCACCAACCTAGAAACACCATCAGGCTGCTTTATCCTCACAATTGGATTTTTCTTCAGCTCGATCAAATCACACTCAGCCAATTTACCTCTTTCAAGAATCAACTGCCCTAAAGGCGTTTCCACGAAAGTAGTTTTCACGTTATTTTCATTAATAACAAAATCAGTCATATCAAACATAGTTTTAGTGTGGGAGTTCGATATATGATACGTTCGTCGAACCTGATTAAACCACTCCATCCCTTTCCTCTGTTCTGAATCAATAATTGCCGTTTTATTGCTTGTGAAGCTATTATAAATACCGTGATTCAATTCAGAAAACGTCACCCCCTCTTTCAACGTCACAGCAATCACAAAGATATCGGTCTCCTTGTGATGCTTTTTCGTCAAAGCAGGCATGTCATAGTTTATTACATAAAAACCATCAATCCTCTTGATCGTCTGTCCGTACAATTCCAGAAAATCCTCCTGACTTACAATCGTATTAAAAAGCTCAGACTCTGATTTTTGTATATCATTTCTATATTGCGATACTGCCTCAAACGAGCCAATTACCTTAGCGTCATCGAAAAACACTGAAAACTTCTCCTCAAAAGCTTTTATCATTTCAGGATATTTTCTAATTTCAGACTTCCCGTTCATAGCGAACTTATTCTGACAGTGATACTGAGATTCAATCACCCCGGCATTCCTCACAACAATCCCGCTCAAGTTAGCCATATAGACAAGATCAGAAAGAGAAGAGATTCCGCGAAGTATGATTGATTCATACATAACTTTATTCGTCTCCGGCCTTACAGCTATAACAGCCACCGAAGACCCCTTCATGCATTCCTTCATACATGGAAAAGCTATATCTGGATTATCCCGTCCCATAACACCTCTTAATGTGATTAAAACCTTTGTATATTTGTAAATTATAACACATAATTTTTTGAATCGAGGTGAGTTATCATTTGTTAAACCATAAAAGTCGCCCACGTTTTTGTGTTTTTTAAACGGAGATCTAGATGACAATAAAGTTCAGAGATTTGTTTAAAATAATTTCACAGGCAAGCAAGACAACGGCATCATTCTTCTTCACCTTCACTTGCTCCGCCTGCAGAAAACCAATCGATAACTTCCCTAAATACTCACTATGCCCCGAATGCATCGGCAAAATAAAATTCATAAAACCTCCACTATGCAACTCCTGTGGAGCTGAACTGGACAGCGTTCTGGAAATTTGCTCAAAATGCATGAAAGCAGCCCCCCGTCCATGGAGCTCCGCCATCTCCGTCTTTCACATGGAAACATTCGGGAAAGAACTAATCCACCAGTTTAAATACGGGAACCAAATAGAATTGGGACGCAGCCTCGCAGAACTTGCCGCCAACGCCATCGCATCCAGCAGAATTAAATTCGACTATATTGAGCCGATACCACTACACTGGACAAAGCAACTAACACGCGGATACAACCAGTCAGAAATAGTAGTTAATGTGTTATCCAAGAAAATGATGGTAAAAAAAAGTAATTTTCTAAAACGAACGAGAAACACAAAACAACAAGCATCCCTGGATAAAGCCGAGCGGAAACGAAATCTTATAGGCGCTTTTTCCATAAAGAGAGAAGCGAATTGCAAAAATCGTACTATATTGCTCGTCGATGATGTAATGACGACAGGGGCTACGCTCACAGAGGCAACAAAAGTGTTGCTGGAAGCGGGAGCCAGTAAAGTAAATATTTTAGTTCTTGCAAGAAGATAAGGAAGTTTGTGATGGCTAGTTTTTTTAGTAAAAAATCGAAATATTCGACTCTTGCACCCCAAGCAGTTGCGACTCCGAAGAAAAAGGATTTTCCTCAGGGAGTATGGGACAAGTGTAAAAGCTGCGGGAAAACTGTTTTTGTAAAAAATAGAGATGAGAACCTGCATGTCTGTCCAAGCTGTGGTTTCCACTACCCTTTGACAGCAGAGAAACGCATCGAGCTACTAATGGACAATGGGACATTTGTTGAAATTGATGCAAACATGACGTCTACGGACCCTTTAAACTTCCCGGTTTATCAAGATAAACTGAAAGTTGCCAAGGCAAAGACGGGTCTTAAAAGCGGAATCATCTGCGGAACAGGAAAACTAAAAGGGAAAGAATACGCTCTTGGAGTTATGGATTTCCGTTTCATTGGAGGAAGTCTTGGTTCTGTAATCGGAGAAAAGATCACTCGCCTAGCTGAACTTGCAACAAGCAAAGGAATCCCCCTTGTTATTGTTACTGCAAGTGGTGGAGCGCGTATGTACGAAGGTATCATAAGCCTTATGCAGATGGCTAAAACAAGCGGCGCTCTTCAAAGACATTCTAATGCAGGGCACGCTTTTATCACAATCCTGACAAACCCCACTTATGGTGGAGTAACAGCAAGTTATGCTTCTCTTGGAGATATCAACCTTGCCGAACCAGGGGCTCTTATCGGTTTTGCGGGGCCACGTGTTATAAAGGACACAACACAAATGGAACTTCCTGAAGGTTTCCAAACTTCAGAATTCCTACTTGAGAAAGGTCTTGTAGACCGCGTAGTTGAGCGTAAAAAACTGAGAGATGAGCTGGCTCTATGCCTTGACTATTTCTCGTGCAATGATAAAGTGCAGAGTAACAAGTCGAGCAAGTAACATACTTGACTATTACTGACATATAAATTCTTATCGTCATCGGTTTGTTCGGACCCTATGCACAGGATTCGCGCTAACTTGGTCAGATCGGGAACGAAGCAGCCACATGCGATGTATCCTGGTGCCGTAGGTGAATCTGACATTCCGGTGGCGGCCTTTTTACAATGCCCCAAAGCTTAGGCTTTGAGGCATTTTTTTTGTACTTTTTTTAATCGAATTTGGAGTGATTTTATAATGAAAAGATTTGATGGCAGAACTGCAGATCAATTTCGTAAAGTTAAAATAACGAAAAACTACCTTGAGCACCCTACAGCCTCTGTTTTAATGGAAATTGGAAAGACTAAAGTGATATGCTCGGCCTCAATTGAGAAAGGTGTTCCTGGTTGGATGCGTGCTCAACGCGTTGCCGGCGGATGGCTTACTGCAGAATACGGAATGCTTCCTAGCTCAACTCACAGCAGAATGCGCCGTGAATCAACATCGGGAAAACAGGGTGGACGTACCGTTGAAATTCAACGTCTTATCGGACGAAGCCTTCGCTCTGTTGTGGATCTGAAAGCGCTTGGCCAAAATACCATTTACCTTGATTGTGATGTTATAGATGCCGATGGCGGGACAAGATGCGCCAGCATTACCGGAGCGTCAGTAGCACTACAGATGGCTCTAAAAAAACTATTCCCAAGACAAGATCCTAAAAAACCGATTATGCGCGAAGGTATTTCCGCTATCAGTGTGGGAATTGTTGCAGGAAAGCCTGTTTTAGATCTCTGCTATGAAGAAGATTCAAAAGCAGATGTTGACATGAATGTGATCATGACTGATTCCGGTAAATTTGTTGAGATCCAGGGAACGGCAGAAGAGCAACCATTCTCATATGAAGAGATGGAACAGATGTTTGGGCTTGCACGCAACGGTCTGAAAAAGATTTGTGAAATCCAAAAAGAAGCGGTTTCAGGTAAGAAAAAACATAAGGGCGAAAAACACCCTTCCAAAAATCTTGGCAGCCTTGGTGATGTTCTCGGAGACGTAGAACTGTAAGAGCCTCACTTTTTATATTTAAGCCTTGAAGCAGTCGATTGCTTCAAGGCTTTTTTTATTTTGTCGCACCAACGACCTAACTTCTCCAGCCATTTCTTATGCTCTGATTAACACAAGAGTTCTATTCCTTCAGTAAAACCTGTCCTGAATGGCACTAACTTAGGTAATATAAACGATCTCAGAAATATCAAAAACCGAGCAGAGTTCAGCACTCCAGAGCTCACTCCATTCGCACCTTTTTCGAGGCCTCATTACACTCAGCATATCTTTATCGCCGAGTGTAATGAGGTTTTGGAGTGCGGTTTTCTAAACCGCTTTTATATATTTCAACAGCTTAAGTTAGCGCCATTCAAACCTGTCCTCTTTTTTATATATTCATATAAACCTTAGAAATCAGAGTAGTCATCATCGTCTAGAGGAATTATCTGCTCTGGCCTCCTGACGCTTGTTTTTGCTGGTTGTATTTTCTTTACTGGAGCCGATTGTCTTGTTGAGGCTAATTTAGAATGAGCATGACGTGGTGTTGTAGAGTAGCTTTGTTTATTTGTAGCTCCAGAACGACCTTCAACAAGAACTACTAGTTGTTGGACCATATCAGATAGTTCAACTGCTTGAGAAGACAACTCTTCACCAGCAGAGGCAGACTCTTCCGAGCTTGCTGCGTTGGATTGTGTAACCTGATCAAGCTGATTTACTCCTTCATTGATCTGGGCTATACCTTGCGCCTGCTCATTTGTTGCAGCTGTTACTTCTCCAATAAGACTGTTAACTTTTCCTGCTACGTCTGCTATTTGGACTAGAATTTCTCCAACCTCTTTTGAAACAGCAACTCCGTTATTAGCGTTTAGTTGGGAGCCTTCAATAAGTGTTGATGTGTCTTTCGCCGCTTCTGCACTTCGTTGAGCAAGGTTTCTTACTTCTTCTGCAACAACAGCAAACCCTTTACCTGCTTCACCCGCCCGTGCTGCTTCAACCGCAGCATTTAGTGCCAGTAGATTTGTCTGAAATGCAATCTCATCAATTGTCTTGATAATTTTTGCTGTTTCGTCAGATGATGTTTTGATCTTATCAATTGCCTCACTCATGCGGTTCATCGCTTCTACACCATTTTCGGCACCACTTTGTGCATCAGTAGCCAGGCCATTGGCTTGGGAAGCATTATCTGCATTTTGCTTTGTCATACCGGACATCTCTTCCAAACTACTTGAGATCTCTTCTAGACTAGATGCTTGTTCGGATGCACCTTCAGCAAGAGACTGACCTGCAGATGCAACCTGCTCTGATGCAGAAGTAACTTGCTCGGAACCAGCAGTCATACCTTGAATGATTCTATTAAGTGGTCCTGCTATTGATTTTGAGATGAATATAGCGAGAGTTGATACAATAGCCCCAGCGACAATGGCAATTGCTACGACCCATGTGATTAGTGTGCTTTTTGCCTCACCACCAGTATCACTCATTTCATGCTCAGCCTTAAGGGCAACGGCCTCATCTATTTCACATATCAACGACCATCTTTTCCCGAATACATTTAATGGAGCCCATGCTGATAGCACATTACTACCAAGATAATCTTTTATAATCTTAGAATCAGTCCCCCCGTTCAATGCATCTCTTGTTGCTTCTGTATCAACTTTATTATTCTTTTCGAAAGATGCTTTTATTGTATAGCCCTCCGGGTTGAGGATTGAATCTGAACGCATATAACCATTAGGTCCAACAAGATAGGCCTCAAGTATTTTTTCTTTATCAGACCCAGCCTCCATCATCCCGCTAATAGCGACCTCAGAGAGTTGTAGTCCAACAATAAGTTCAACATCGCCTTCATGCATGACCGGCATTGTAATAAATGCTGCAGGTGCATTATTACTTGGCACATAGGGTGCAAAGTCTCCAAATGCGAATTTTCCTGTTTTAATGCTTTGCTGAACAGCTTCTCCAAGTGCAGAATTTGAGAATTTACCATTTACAAAGTTTGTCCCATTATCAGATTCGTCAGCAACGGTATAAAAACAGAATCCATCGGGATTCATCAGAAAGAGGTCGTAGTAACCATAAAGTTCTGTATATTTTTTAAAGAAGTACTCTCCTTTGTCGTCTTTAGGAGAAAATGCTTCAGCAACATCAATCTCTGCAAGAAGAGCCCACCTTTCACCCATGAAATCCAGGTTTGTCCATGCACTTAACACAGGGTTACCATTGTAGTCAATAATCACACCACTGCCTGTGTTACCCTTCAAAGCAGACTTAACTGCTTCTGTTTCTGCTTTACCTTTTGAGGGGTTCGCAAAGGAGTTTTTTACGCTATGATATTGTGGATCAAGAAACGAATCAGTTCTCATTAATAAATCAGAACCAACAATATAAGTTTCGCCAGTTTCACCTAAACCACTTCTTATAGACATCACACTTTGTACTTTTTCTAAACTCACCTGCAATGCAACAACACCCGCTTGTATACCTTTTGAAATAATCGGAGCTGCTATAAATGCTGCTGGTTCATTGTTTGATGGAGCATAAGGAGCAAAATCACTAAAATAGACTTCGCCATTTAAAGCGCGTCTCACAGCTTCTCCAAGTCCAGAATTCTTATATGGTCCTGTTAGTAAATTAGTGTTATAGTCCGCTTCTTTCGCCGCTGAGAACACACAGAGCCCATCCTTGTTAATCACAAAGTAATCATAATATCCCGTTGCCTTTGTAAACCCTTCAATGATTTTTGAGAATCGGTTGTATTCAGGACTCGTTTGGCCTGTATTAATGAAGTCCTCATAATGTGACATCGCTTTGGTACATATTGATCGGTCTTGTTGAGCTACTATATCTATTTTAACTTGTGATAATATATGTATAATCGCATTTTTTTTGTTATCACGGAGTGCTTCAAGCTTTGAGAATGACTCTCGTCTTAGAGTTGCAACCATTTCCGTCAAAACACCTATATCTCCCGCTCTTTCTGCGAAGTATTGATCTATTTGCTTCTCTTTTATCTCCCTCATTGCCTCAAGTTGGCCATACGCGCCAGACTCAAGTGCACTCCCTCCTAATTCGGTGACATGAGTTAATGAATTGGATGCAGTCCACCATGCTATTGCACCGACTGTGATCAGTGGTATCAGGCCTACCAGAAGATAAGTAGATATTAGTTTTGAAGATAATTTTACGTTCGTCGCCATATTATCACCTTTTTAATTACTTCAAATTGAAAGTTAAACTGCAATTGCGTTTGTTATCTCCTAACTAAGGTTAGAACTTTGCCGGTGTCCGGTAGAATCTTGACTTCATCTCCAACCTTAGCCATCACATTTATGAATTCGGTTTAAGTATACCCCCCACTGCTGTTAAGTTTCTCAGGCAAGTAAGGGGGTCATGACTTGCCATCAAAAAGCTGAGTAGAACTCAGCACATACTATAGTACTAAGAAGTGCAAGCGGTATAACCTCAATCGTTTTATAATGGTGACTAGCCAAAGACACCCAAACAAAACAAAGAGAGGTTATACCATGAAAATTATCGAACAAGCATCGACAAAAATCGATACCAAAACTCTAATTGCTTCATATGATGTTGG
>JAUVCU010000139.1 GCA_030590715.1 Lentisphaeria bacterium | reverse complement strand
AGCGGTGAGCCTACTCTTAAGCACAATAAGTTTAATATTCTCGGAGCGCACTACGAAGTTGGTCAAATGTCACGAGATATGAACCTGTTCGTTGATGACGATGGTAAGGCTTATCACATTTACTCATCAGAACATAACTCTACACTTCATATTGCATTGCTTACTGATGATTTTCAGAATCATTCCGGTCAATATGTTCGGCTTTTTGACCGTCGTTTTATGGAAGCTCCGGCGGTGTTTAAGAGAAATGGCAAGTACTATCTGATTGCATCAGGATGTACCGGTTGGGCTTCAAATGCAGCCCGATCTGCTGTGGCTGATTCTCTTTTAGGAACATGGACAGAACTTGACAATCCATGTCGTGGTGTTAATCAGGATAACGGGATCGGATCAGAAAAAACCTTTGGAGCACAAAGCACTTATGTTCTCCCTGTTGCAGGTAAAAAAGATGCGTATATTGCCATGTTCGATATTTGGCGGCCTGAGAACGCTATTGACGGACGCTATGTGTGTCTGCCTGTAAAATTTACCGAAAATAGCTACGAGATTAATTGGATAGATAAATGGGACCTCTCTGTTTTTGATAAAGAAGATCACGAAGGTTGTTAATGTGCCGACGACACAATTGACAATCGTCTTTGGCGGAGCAGGCAGGGAGCGAGCTCAATCAAAGGAAATGATACATATCACCGACACACAAAACTCTTAAAATAGTTTTGTGTGATAGACTCAATGAGGCGATATTTGAATCGTTTCAGGCGTTAGCCCGGAGAAAACTGTTAAGAAAGGCTTTGTTAGATTTGTTCTAATAATCGCTCGTGCTGTGCGGCTGTTTATCGTTATAATACGAGAGGGAGGCCACAAGCAGGTAACTCCTGAACTTTGAACAATTAAGGAATTTATATCACATGAAAAAAAGATATCCACTCATAGCTTTATCTTGTGCTTTTTCCCTGTCTCAGGTAGAGGGAGCCAAGAAGCCTAATATCTTATATATTCTGGCCGATGACCTAGGTTATGCAGACTTAAGCATTCATGGCTGTAAGCAGTATCAGACACCTAATATCGATTCCATTTTCAACAATGGAGTACGCTTTACACAGGGTTATGTGAGTAATTCCGTGTGCGCCCCATCACGTGCGGGCCTTCTGACGGGGAGGATGGGGAGTCAATTTGGTTTTGAAGCAAATTTCCCCCACAAGGAAGCATCAAAGCCCGGTTCAACAATCGGACTTGATCCAAAAGAAAAAACAATTGCCGATGTTCTGAAACCAGCAGGTTACAGAAGCTATTGTATCGGAAAATGGCATCTGGGTGATAATGTAGATCTATTCCATCCTAATCTCCGTGGTTTTGACGACTTTCTTGGCTTTATCGGCGGGTCAAGAAGCTACTGGAAACTTGAGGGAGAGAAAAAAGATGAGATCCATTCATTGCAGCATAACAGCACGTTCCTTGAAGAGGATGATGATTTTTATATCACTGACTATCTGACAGATAAAGCGATCAACTTCATTACAAAACAGAAAAAGAAAAGTCCTGAAGAGCCTTTTTTCATGTATATGTCATATACGGCTCCTCATGCGCCTATGCATGCAAAAGAAAGTGATTTGGCTCGCGTTTCGCATATCGAAAAAGAAAAACGTAGAATCTATGCCGGTATGGTTCTTAGTTTGGACGACAATGTCGGGCGCCTTTTGAAGTGTCTTAAGTCGTTAAATATACTTGAGAATACAATGGTTGTCTTCATGAGTGATAATGGTGGTCCTACTCGACATAACGGGTCATGGAATGGAAAACTTCGCGGTCAGAAAGGAACGCTCTGGGAGGGTGGTATCAGAGTGCCTTATGCAATTCAATGGAAAGGAAAAATTCCAGCTGGCCAGGTTAATGATACTCCTGTTATCAGTCTGGATTTACTGCCTACATTTGCCGCTATCTCAGGAGCTGATAAGCTATCAAAAGTTGTTACCGATGGTGTTGATCTTATGCCTCTTCTGACAAATAAAGTAGACTCCATTTCTAAGAGGAATTTTTT
The DNA here is from genome assembly GCA_030590715.1 of Lentisphaeria bacterium. GTDB lineage: Bacteria > Verrucomicrobiota > Lentisphaeria > Victivallales > JAUVCU01 > JAUVCU01. The sequence goes on along the minus strand of JAUVCU010000139.1, from coordinate 3,317 downwards.
CTGGCGCCGTGGGAAAATGACACAGGTTGCAATGAGAAATGAAAAGTACAAATACTATTATAATCGCAGAACAGATCATGAATTCCTTTTTGATATTAAGGATGGTAATGAGAAGGGTAGCGCGAATTTAGCCGATAAACTCCCTGAAGTAGTTTCAGAAATGCGAAAGGCCTATAAACGTTTTGAGAAAAACGTTCAGGAGCCTGCATGGAAATCAGGTTGGAAACCGAAGAAAAGTAAAAAGAAAAGTAAAAAGAAACAACACTAAGGTGATCTGATATGAATAGTAGAATACCACTGACGCTGGCTTTAACTGCAATCTTGTCTTTTACGGCCGGAGCAGGGCATAATGAGCCTGTAGCAAAAGAGCAAGCGAAAACTCATATATCAGAGAAGAAAGCTTATTTTGATATGGATCGTTTTGAAAGTTCCTCTTTCGTTTATGCTCCTCAATTTAATAATGTAGAAATAAAAGACGCTGATGATAGCTTGCTGATCACGGGTAAAGCCAAGGCAAAATGGAAGGGGGGTAAGCTTGTTCCTCCTTCAGGTAATTGGAACCTTGAGCCAGTGCACACCCTAGGGGTGCTTGTTGAAAACCTTGGTAAGTCACCACTTATTATTAACATGAGGTTGAACGGGAAGGACGCGGAGGATTGGGTCAACAGTAGCGCTGGTAAAGGGATCGTCGAACCGGGAGAAAAGCTCGTCGTCGGCGTTTGTTTAATGCGTGAACCCGCAAAGAGCCCCGTTTATGGAAAACTTAATGGTTTGCCGGACGGTCGTAAATTCCATTGGCTCTTTGTTGACTCCGCAAACATCGAATCTCTTTCTTTTGCAATTGATAGTAAGACGGATGTGAACTTCAAGCTGCATAAGAATTTCTATATAAAGCGCATTTATCAGGAAACAGATGAAGAAGCGAGTAAGCGAGTGCCATTTATCGACCAGTATGGTCAGTACATGCACCGGGATTGGAGAGGTAAGGTTAAATCCCAAGAGGACTTTGCACAAAATGCTGTTATGGAAAATAAGCTGTACGCAAATGCGCCTACAGAAGTCGAGTTGAGTACTTATGGAGGTTGGAAAGATGGTCCTAAGCTGAAGTCAACTGGTTTCTTTCGTGTAGAAAAGTATCAGGACAAGTGGTGGTTTGTCGATCCTGAAGGATACCTGTTCTGGTCACACGGAGCATGCGATGTGGGTATTGGCGGCGCTCCATCTCCTGCTGACTGGAAGAATGAAAAAAAATATGCAGCATTGCCTGATGCCGACGGTGAATTTGCACCTTTTTACATCTGGTACAAAAATGGAAAGCATACGACCATTTTTGACTATTACAAAGCAAATCTTCTGCGAAAATATGGAACCGAGTGGAATAAACGCGCCTTGGAAAAGGTCTTTTACCGCATGGATAAAATTGCTATAAATACCGCTGGCGGCTGGCCGCGAAAAGAGATTCTGACTCATGAAAAACGATGTGTCTACACTCCTACAGTGTACGTGTCTCCTGCACATAATCTATTTGATCCATTTAAAGCATCTGCGGCAGCCGACATCGCTGAAACTCTGCAGAAGCAGCTTGAGCGTTTTGCTTATGATCCTTGGTGTCTTGGTGTTTTCGTAGATAATGAGCTGCCGTGGCCAAAAGCAGCTAAAAAGATTGTAGCGGAAGGTTCTGCTGCCAGAGCTGCATCGATCAAATGGCTTAAAGAAAAGTACAATGAGATCGGTGAACTTAATAAAGCATGGAGTAGTGACTATCAGAATTGGGTAGCTCTCGAAACGGATGAGAAGCTTGACAAGCATATGCTTGCTGCAGATTCTGTTGTTTTGACAACGAAGTATGCCGAGCTCTATTATCGTTTTGTTTCAGAAGGATTTAAAAAAGCTGCACCAAACCTGCTTTATTTGGGCTCACGTATCAATGCGGCTCCGAATCATGTGATTAAAGCATCTGCTCCATATGTTGATGTTTTGAGTACGAACCTGTACAAATACGTTCCATCGCCACATCTGGGTGGGTATCGTGGACTTGATAAACCCATTATTATTAGCGAATTCCATATCGCAAATCTTAATGAAGGTGGTCTTGGGCCGGGGCTGATATCTGCAGTAGACGAAGTGCAGCAAGGGCGTCAGTATAAAGCATTTGTTACAGACGCATTGCATGATAAAGATATTATTGGAACACATTTGTTTCAGTGGATTGATCAGTCAGTCAACGGCCGTGGAGACGGAGAAAATTATCATATAGGGCTTTTTGATATTACTGACCGTCCGCATCAGACCTTTGTAAAACACGTTATGAGTGTCGGAAGAAAGATGTATGAGATCCGAAACTCAGGCAACGACCCTTGGAATTACACGAAGTAGCAGTACAAATAATAAGAGCGGGCACTATTCTTGTGCCCGCCTCCAGCATTACTTTCGAATTAATTACAAACCACTGTTACTCCTGAAACTTGAAGTAAGGCTTAATGAATTTTGACCGTAGTAGAAGTGGGTTTTACAAAAGTTGACATGCTTTAGGTGTTGTACCTCAATTGAAATCGGACAAGTGACAATTTTTCTGTTGAATTTATGTAACAATCAAATTGGCTATGTCTTAGTTAAGTCTGCTTTCAGTTCAAAAAGAGCGTTCAGCAATTCAAGCGGTCCGCTTATCTGGCGGTTATAAAGTTCATGGTACCATCCTAGATAATGGTTCAGGTATTTTGTTGCAACCCCGTTGAATCTTCTCATCCAGTTTTTCATTCTGCGATGATATGTATTTACATTCTGAATATGATATGGTCCCCATGTTCTTTTGCCAGGGGAAATCCTTATATGTGAAATATTCTGATGAGAACAGAATGAATCGTAGGCCGGAGCCGAATCGGTGACCAACAGAGAGTCTGGAGTAATATGAGCTGCCAGAACATAATCAAGCCATTTCGTTTTTACTGGTCCAAGGCCGGAAATGTAATCGGCCTCAAGGCCTGTTCTGTCACAGATCACAACCACGCAGACATGCTCTTTCGACAATCCTCTTTTAGGAACTGGCTCACCCCGTTTTCTCGGGGGACGGCCAAGATGTCGAGATCCTTTTTGGGATTTACGAAAATATGTCTCGTCCGCTTCAACAACTCCCGACAACTTGCCCGGTTGATCCTTATGTGCAGCAAATAAAAAGCGGTGCCGCCACTTGAATGCTGTATTTTTGTTAATACCGAGTCTGGTGGCGATCTTTCTCAGCGGTAATGAATCGATCATCGCTTCGAGGTGTTGAATCCACAGCTCCTTTTTGCGTAATCGGGCAAAAGGAGTTCCAGTCA
>JAUVCU010000168.1 GCA_030590715.1 Lentisphaeria bacterium | reverse complement strand
CCCTATCGGTTTGGAAATTCCTAGTCCGGGAGCAGTCGCTTCTGCTTCAAGCAGCCCTTGTAGGTTCGATATCGGTTGTTTTACAAACTCTTCGTCGTTTGTTATAGGCCGTAGTCTATGTCTATTGAAACTTGGAACAGCGTTCGACCTAGGAAGAGATCCATTGTTTGGGCTTTCGTTGTGATCTATTTTGAGATCAGGTGTTTCCTGCTTTGCCTGGTAATGAACTTCCGCTCCATCAAGAATATTTTTCAGTGAAAGGGCTGGGTCGACAGAAACCGTTGGTGCATCAGTATCCCGTAGAGCTCTTTGGATTGTTTCCGCAACAGTTTGCCGCAAAATCATCTCTTTTCTGAATCGAACTTCACGTTTGGCCGGATGCACATTTACATCAACAAGCAGTGGATCCAGTTCTACAAACAGTATAACAGGCGGGAAACGCCCTTTTTCCACCAGATTGCCATATCCATCCTTAATACCCTGATAAAGGGCAAAAGCTTCAACAGGTCGTCCATTAACAAATGTTCTTTGTTCACGTCTCGTGTTTCTGGTAAAGCCGTGTTGTGAAACGAAACCTTTGACACGGACCCCGTTATCTTCAAAATCAACTTCCATCATGTGGTCAGAGGTTGATTTACCGAAGAAAGACTGAATTCTTGGTCTTAAGTTTTTATGGCCCGGTGTTGTAAATATTTTGCGTTTATCCATAGTCAGCTCAAAACTGACTGTAGGATTCGCAAGGGCAAGCAAAAGAAGCATTTCCTGAATATGGCGCTCTTCTGTTGCTTGAGTTTTAAGAAACTTTTTGCGGGCAGGAATATTATAAAACAGATCTCGAATAATAATTTCAGTACCCGGCGCAGCTCCAGCTGGGGCTTCTTTTATAAATTTCCCGCCGTGTACAACAACTTCCATCCCTTCCAGGTTTTGTTGTTGTCTGGTTTTCAGGTGGAATTTCGAAACCGATGCAATACTTGGAACGGCCTCACCTCGGAAACCAAACGTCATAATCGTATTGATATCATCTTCATTCGAGATCTTACTGGTTGCGTGCTGCTCAAAACAAAGAAGAGCATCATCGGCATCCATTCCGGAACCGTCATCGGTTATGCTGATCATTTTTGATCCGGCTTTCTCTGTAACGATCTGAACCTTTGTCGCTCCCGCGTCAATCGAGTTTTCAACCAGTTCTTTAACAACAGATGCCGGCCGCTCGATAACTTCTCCAGCGGCGATTCGGTTACTTACATTTTCCGGTAATATATTAATCCTGCTCATAATTTCTTATACCAAAACGAATGCCTTCACGGGCACTCTTTAATTAGATGTTGGCCTCGATATCTTCAATTATCTGGCTTTGGATTTCTCCAAGGTGTTCTACACCTTCCATAGCTTTTTCAAACTCTTCTTCTGTTGTGAAGTAATCGTCTGAATTAAGCATTGCCATCAGGCTTCGCATATTGTTTACTGTGTGTTCTAATGACTCTTTAAGTTCTTCTGCTGCGTTTTCAGCTTTATCGCCGGCCTCAAGAAAGAAGCGCAGGCGTTCGTCTGTCAGCTGCATAAGTCTTCTTCTGATCGATCCTTTGTCTTTATCGCTGTCACGGCGGTAACTGTCGATAATATCTTCCCAACGTTCTTCAAGATAGTTAAGGAAAACTGCTTCCTGCGCGTCATCGGAGAAAGCCTCTTTTTTGTAAAAGACGCATCGATCGATAACAGGTTCCAGCGTTTCTCCACCCTGATACAGTTCGTTGTACATAAATGAGTCAAGCTCGATGGGTGCTATCTCAGAACCGATTGCTTTTAGGATCCCTTCAAGGGAATCTGTTTCACCTTGTGAAAACATAACCTCTTCAGGCATTTCGACTGAAGAGTCTTCTCCGGCTGGTTCATTCTTTTTCCAAAGGATGGTCTGACCTCCAAGCATGATGATGTCGATGTTTTCAGACATTTCGAGAAACTCATCAATACTCAAAGACGGTTTCTTAAATACTTTTTCTTTTGCTTTGAAGTAAGCATTTGCTAATTGTTCCGGAATTGTCGTGTAATAACCGTTCTCATCGAAAACCGTTACCAGCGCAGTTTCAAAAGATTCTAGCCACGATTTCTTGTCAGAATCGTCACGGTTTGCTGCCGGCACATGTTCAAATGTAAAAATTCCATTATCCCAGTCTTTTACGGTGAAAATCAGCGCATCGCCTTTTTTGAAAGAAAGCTCATCATATAGCTCATCCATGTCCAGGACAGTAACCAGAAGGAATCCGTTTGGATTACCAGCTGCAATAGTTTCATGGTTTTCCTGATGGTCAGCGATAAAGTGGTGAAACATCTCTTCAGATCCAAGAAGTGTGTGGAAGGCAGCCGCATCATGGATAGGCGTGTCCATATCTTTCGTCTGGATCGGCTCGCTATGGCCGTTAAAAGTGATTTCGACTTCACTCGGGAAAACACTGTCACATGAGAACGGCGCAAAACGGTGTCCAGGAATCAAAATGCCGTTATTGATCTCGTATTCGCTCGGCGCTACACAGAATTTAGCATCTTTAAAGAATTCACTTTGAGTCGTATACGTATTTTCTTCCGTATTTACAAACAGGTGATATTCTTTAAGTAGAATTTCGATTTCCTGCTCAACTTCTTTTCTGTCAGATTCTTCAGCGCAAATTGTTTCACAAATTGAATTGACGGCTTCTTCCAGTAAAAAACTGTGCTCAGCTCCCAGCAGGTAATCATCAAGGGCCTGCTCTATTAATCTTGCACTAAACTTCATTTAGAAACTCCAACGCTACTTTTATAAATTGATTGATATCTTCTTCAGAGTGAGCCCCGGATACAAATCCAAGCTCAAATTGTGACGGAGAGATATAGATTCCGTTTTCGATCATGTGATTGAAGTACTTGCTGAACATTTCAGTGTCGCACTGCTTCACGTCTTCAAGATTTGTTATGCTTTTCTTCTCGGTGAAGAAGATTGTAAATAGTCCGCCTTTTTTAGCACAGAAGAACTTACCGTTTGTTTCTTTCGCTTTCGCATTTACTGCCTGCTCTATTTTCTGAGCAAATTCAGCCATACGAGGATAAGGGTTTTCAGACTTAAGGCTTTTCTGCATTTGGATTCCTGCGGCAAGTGCAACCGGATTTCCGCTTAGAGTTCCTGCCTGATAAACAGGGCCAAGTGGAGCGAGCTGTCTCATCAACTCTTTAGTCCCGGCAATAGCACCGATCGGCATTCCTCCGCCAATTATTTTCCCAAGGCATGTCAGGTCTGGTGTAACTCCGCAGATTTTTCCGTAAGTTGTCGCACCAAGCCTGAAGCCGGTGATAACTTCATCAAAAATAAGGATAGAACCGTTTTCTGCCGTAACTTCTCTTAGTCCTTCAAGAAAACCTTCAACCGGCTCAACCAGTCCCATATTTCCCGCGATCGGCTCAACAATTACTGCGGCGATCTCTTCTCCGTATTGAGCAAAAACTTCTTTTGTTGCTTCAATGTCGTTATAAGGAACAACGATCATCTCAGAAATAGCTTTTTCGGATACACCGGCAGATGATGACGTACCAGATGTCAGCAGTCCGCTTCCAGCAGCAACAAGAAGGTAGTCTGCATGGCCGTGATAGCATCCATCAAATTTAACAACTTTATTGCGCCCTGTACAACCTCGAGCTAAACGCAGTGCTGTCATTGTCGCTTCAGTTCCTGAGCTTACACAGCGAACCATGTCTACGTACGGGATAGCTTCTTTTATCAACTCAGCCATTTCAACTTCGCGCGGTGTACACGTTCCAAAACTCAGTCCATCAGCTGCTGCATCCTGAACAGCTTTTACTGTTGGAGCGTGAGCATGGCCGAGAATAAGCGGTCCCCACGATGAGCAAAAATCAATGTATTTTTTATCGTCCGCATCCCACATGTATGCGCCTTCACCTTTGACCATGTAAAGGGGATCACTCCCAACAGAATTAAATGCGCGTACAGGACTGTTAACTCCTCCGGGAATCGACAGTTTTGCTTGTTCGAATAGTTCTTTAGACTTTGTCATTTCATTCTCCTGTGCAAGCTTTGCAAAAAAATCTGCTTTATCGTTTAGAAGCTTATCGGTATGTTCTTTAAATGCGTCTCGTTTCCATGTCTTGATCGTTTCTATATCTACAGCATCTGCAATATCGAATGCTCCGCTTCGGGTTCTGTGAAGACCCGCCAGCGTTGCTCCGCACCCGAGGTCTTTTCCCATATCGTGACAAAGTGACCGGATATAGGTTCCTTTAGAGCCGGTAACACTGTACTCAGCATATGGTAGTTCTATGCTGTTGATCTCAATTGAGCTGATGTTGATTCTTCGTGCTTCGCGTTCAATTTCTATCCCTTCACGGGCAAGTTCACAAAGCTTCTTACCGTCTTTCTTTAAAGCGGAAACCATTGGTGGAACCTGATCCTGTTCTCCCTGATAGGAGAGAATTACTTCTCGAAGTCTTTCTCCTGTGATTGATGAATAATCATTTTCTGCCAGAATTTTACCATCAAGGTCGTAAGAATCTGTTACTGTACCGATCAGCGTTTTCGCATCGTAGCTTTTATCATCTCCGCTCAGCATCTGGCTAAGCTTGGTGAATTTACCAAATACAATTACTAAAAGTCCCGTGGCTGCAGGATCGAGTGTGCCGCAATGTCCAACTTTTTTAATGTTAAACTTTTCTCTGACATAATTGACGACATCGAAACTTGTCCATTCCTGAGGTTTGTTAACCAAGAGAAATCCATCTCCTTCAAACCTTGGTCCGAA
>JAUVCU010000331.1 GCA_030590715.1 Lentisphaeria bacterium | reverse complement strand
TATGACTCCAGTGTGGTGAAAAATTGCTGTTTTGCCTCGAGTGTGATCATGTTTTTCCTTTTGAGTCGATTATGCGCGACTAATTTTACACTACTACGCACACTACAAAATGCCTATTGATAACAACTGTTTATTCAATTTTCCGGGGATTTATAGAGAGACTACGTTTTGTGATTTATTCATTGCAAAGTAACGCAAGATTACCCTTTGCGTTTAAGAGCATTCGCCGGTAATTGAAGAGATCATCACTTTATGGAAGTCATCAAAATAAATATGTATTCAGTTATAAAAGAGAGCTCCACGAAGTGGCACAATATCATGGCTTTTTCAAAATGCAGGAAAGTAAGATGTCCTCATTCTATTCCCCTTGACAAATTGGTTGGTCGGGCGACATTCATGCGGTAATAATAGAAATGAATTTAGGGACAAACTTTTCTTGATTTTCATGCTCTACACCCGTAATGCATTCGTTGTGGAAAGGGCTTTTTTTTTGCAGTGAACCGGGACCGTGATCTTATCAAGTCGTTCCCAAATGTTGATAGGAGTTTTAATATATAATGTCACTACTGAGGACAATGCGCGAAATACTTATTTTTTCGCTGCCGATGATTATTGGAGAGATCGGACAGATTATGTTCGGAATCGGCGATGTATTTGTCGCCGGCCATTACTCGACTGAAGTATTGGCTGCACTTGGTGTGGCCTGCGGTTTCTTTTTCCCGTTTATTATTCTCGGTGTGGGAATTATGTATGCGGTGAGCCCGACAAAAGCACATTGGATTGCCGAAGAACGCTGTGTAAAAGTTTTTCCCGGAAGTTCGCTTACTATTGCGCTGCTCACGGGTGGAATTCTCACGGCAACGCTTCTTGTCCTCACATTGTTCATTCCTGTGTTTGGAATCAATCCCGAGCTCGAAGGGCTGGTGCAGACCTATCTTGGTATTTGTTCATTCTCGATTATACCCGCTCTGGTGTTTGCTGCGATTAAAGAGAATCTTCTCGCCTATGACAAGACTGTTGTTCCGAATGCTATTATTCTGCTCTTCAATGTCTTTAATATCATAGCGAATATCTTTTTCATGTTTACGCTTTCGCTTGGGATCACCGGAGCGGCATTGGCAACGCTTCTGTCCCGCACACTTATGGCTGTGAGTCTGTATTTTTATGCGCGACGGACAATACATTTTAAGTTCTCCCTTTCATGGGATCTCGTTATAAGTCTGGTGAAAAAAGGAATTCCTATTGGGTTGGGAAATCTCGCCTCCGGGTTGATTTTTGCAGTCGTTATCATTCTTGTCGGCAAAATGTCTGTTCTAGCCTCTGCAGCAAATAATATTATTATTCAGTTAACGTCATTAACGTACATGATTCCCTGTACGCTGGCCTCGGTTGTCGCGGTGAAAGTAGGAAGGGCTACAGGAGAAAAGGATCTTGATGCGGTCAGGCGGTATTCTTTTGCAACGATCGCACTGGGTGTATCTATTTCATCAATAATGGCCCTGTGCTTTTTGTGCTTCCCTGAATTATTATTGAAAACAGCAACGACGGACCTGAACGTGGTCAAATACGGAACAGCTCTTCTTGTTTATGTGGCTATCTTCCAGATCCCGGACAGCATTCAGGCTATTGTGCTCGGCTCGTTACGGGGAATGGGAAAGGTTAAGCTGCCGGCAGTCGTCGGTGCTGTCTGTATCTGGCTTATCGGGTTGCCAGCGGGTAGTTACCTTGCGTATTCGAAAGGGATGGAGGCCAGCGGACTTTGGGCTGGATTAGCGGTCGGCCTTACCGCCATGGGAATTTCTCTAATCGTCATTTTCCTCCGCCACATGCGAGCTCCTGTACAATACTGATTCTGAGGTTTACCCGGTGTGTTGAAACACGGAGCTTAATTAGTAATGATCCTTTGAGTCACAAACTACTGCGTTGTGTTATATCTTGAATGCGATGGACGTGTATATTCATTCTCAATAAACGGACTTCGGGTGGAGTTTGGCGTGGCTTTCACAGTTATTAATCAGGAGATTGTATCTATGGGTATTTCTCAGTATCCGTCAACAGTGACGCTTCCCAAAGAAACTGGCGTGTACGAGACTATTTATAGTTTTCTGATCAATCATTTTTCAAAAATTGGAGAGCAGGTTTGGTGTGATCGTTTTAGGAATGAAAGAATTCTTGATAATGACGGTAATCCGCTTCCGATTAATGCACCCTATGAGCCGCTCAAAAAAGTTCTTTACTTTAGAGAAGTCCCGGATGAGCTGGAGATTCCCTTTGAGGAAAATATCATTTTTCAGAATGATGATCTTCTTGTGGCCTGCAAACCTCACTTTCTTCCCGTTATTCCGGGCGGACGGTTCGTTAATGAATGTTTGTTGAATCGGCTGCGGAAGCGGACTGGTTTTCACGACCTGACTCCTATTCATCGCATCGACCGTGAAACGGCGGGAATTGTGCTTTTTTCAATTAGAAAAGAGACTCGTGGATTGTATCAGGAGCTGTTTATGACGAGGAAGGTTCAAAAGGAATATGAGGCCATTGCCGAATTCAGTGGTGATGATCAACGAGAGTGGAAAATTAAAACGAGAATCGAAAGAGGTGAACCGTGGTTCAGGATGCAAAATGTTGATGGCATGGAGAATTCACATTCAGATATTCGTTTAGTTGAGGTAAAGAATAATAACGCTCGTTTTGCTTTGAATCCGGTAACGGGAAAGAAGCATCAGCTCCGTTTGCACATGAGTCGAATTGGTTACGGAATACTTAACGATAAGTATTATCCCGATCTTCAGGATGAATCTGAAGATGACTTTTCACGTCCTCTGCAA
>JAUVCU010000195.1 GCA_030590715.1 Lentisphaeria bacterium | reverse complement strand
ACAACATTGCTGTTTTACCTTCACAGTTAGCTTTTGCTAGAGCCTGAGCTTCTACGATAGACGCTTCCTCTTCAGCAATTACTTCTTCTACTTTTTCTACAAGAGAGGCATCACCAAAGTATGCTGCTATTTTGCGAAGTGCTTTCGCTGATGACTTAGCACCAACAAAGTTGACTTTCATCCATGGAATACCGTATTTAGTTTCAAGCATGTCAGCAACATAGTTGATTGAACGGTGACACTGAACAAGACTCAAGTCAGCTGTGTGAGCTGTGGCGAAAGTATCGTACGTCGCATTACCACTGAATGAAGAAACCATGTTGATTCCACATTTTTCAAACAGGCGTTCAATCTCAAATCCGTCACCACCGATGTTATACTCACCAAGTAGGTTGACGTTGTATTTCCCCGTTGGAGGAGTGTCATTAAGACCAACAACGTGCTTCATAATCTGGTTGTTCGCGATATGGTGACCAGCAGACTGTGATACACCTTTATATCCCTCACAACTGAATCCGAAGACATTACAATCTCCAAGCTTTTCTTTCATCTCACGAGATGCTGCGTGAACATCATCACCGATAAGTCCTACAGGACACGTTGAGAATACTGCAATCGCTTTAGGTTTGAATATGTCATAAGCTTCTTGTATTGCATCTTTAAGCTTTTTCTCTCCACCAAAAACAACATTCGAATCCTGCATATCTGTAGACAAACAGTACGTCATGAAGTTGTCAACACCATCTGGTGCATCTGTCTGGTTACGACGAGTCAACCAGGCGTAGAAACTACAACCGATTGGTCCGTGAACCAAGTTAACAATATCACGAGTAGGTCCCAGTATCACACCTTTACAACCAGCATAGGTACATCCACGCTGAGAGATCATACCTGGGATTGTACGTACATTTGACTGTACTTGTTGATCTTCGTTAGGGTCATTAACCACCATAGACTTCTTACGCTTACGCGCTACTTTTGGCGGATACTTCTTGAGAATTTCATCTCTTACGTCACTAGGATCTGGTAGTTCAGTAGTCATTATACTATTCCTCCTGATGAATCAAGCACATCTCCGCCATCCTCACCTACTGCTATTTCACCTGTTCTCACACGTACTGCCTCATCGATAGGCATTACAAAGATCTTTCCATCACCAGCAGTTCCAGTTGAGTTAGCTTCGATAATTGCCTTAACGGTCTTATCTTTCCACTCATCAGAAACGATTACTGTGATCATACGTTTTGGAACTAAACGAGGTCCATCTCCAAGCTGCTCTATAGCTTCAACATGTCCTTCTTCAGCTCCGTGCATCAGCTTGTAATCAACTAAGCCTTTACCACGCCCCATGACTCGACCAGTAGCTGTGTAAGAAGTTATTCCCGCTGCTTCCAATGCCTTTTTGGTCTCATTCATTTTGTTAATTCTTATTACTGCCATTATCTCTTTCACGATGGCTCTCCTTCAATAAAGTGTGCTTTGTTAGTTGTACGTTGTACTTTGAGTTTAAATCCAAAGATCAACCACTAGTCGTCAAGCTTTCCAGTACTGATTGTGTAGACCTCTTCAACCTGTGAAACGAAGATCTTACCATCACCAAAGTTACCTTTTCCGCCAGTCTTGGCACTCGCAAGTACACTCTTGATAACAAACTCTTTATCAGTGGCAGGGATAACTGTCATAAGAAGTTCTTTTGGAAGCTCATCATAGGTTATTTCTCCAACTTTAAGTCCACGTTGCTTACCACGTCCAAAAACGGGAACCTTAGTTACTGCCGGGTATCCAGCTTCAAGTAAGCTCTCAAGTACTTCACCTGATTTCTCAGGGCGAACAACAGATCTAATCATTAGTTTAGTCATTTTATATATTTCCTTTTTTCTTATTATTTAAATTTTGACTTAGGGACTCAAGGACTAAATTCAGTCATTAAGTCCTTAAATTGCCATTAAGGTCTTAGTGCTTTCTAGCAGATACCGTAATCAATAAGTAGCTTTTCTAGCTCTTCAATCTCAAGTGGGTTCGGAACAACGAACATCTTGTTCTCATCCATCTTAGTTGCTAGGGCACGATACTCATCAGCCTGTGCGTGCTCTGGTGCAAATTCGATTACTGTTTGACGATGAATCTCAGCGCGTTGAACCATGTTTTCACGTGGCACGAAGTGTAGCATTTGAGTCCCAAGTTTTTCGGCAAGTTTCTCGATCATTTGACGCTCGTTATCAACTTTACGGCTGTTACAGATAAGTCCACCTAGACGACACCCACCGGCTTCTGCATATTTCACGATACCTTTACAGATATTGTTGGCAGCATACATAGCCATCATTTCACCTGACACAACGATGTAGATCTCTTGAGCTTTACCATCGCGGATCGGCATTGCAAATCCACCACAAACAACGTCACCAAGTACGTCGTAGAAAGCGTAGTCAAGATCCCACTCGTCATCGTAAGCACCTAGCTGTTCAAGAAGGTTGATTGAAGTGATGATTCCACGTCCAGCACATCCAACACCAGGCTCAGGTCCACCTGACTCAACGTTACGAGTATTAGAATAACCAACTTTGATTATATCGTCGATATCAATATCTTCTCCCTCTTCACGAAGTGTATCAAGTACAGTCTTCTGAGCCAAACCACCTAGAAGAAGGCGAGTTGAGTCAGCTTTTGGGTCACATCCAACAACCATAATCTTCTTACCCTTCTCAGCTAGACCAGCAACCGTGTTCTGTGTTGTAGTCGACTTCCCGATTCCACCTTTACCGTAAATCGCGATCTTTCTCATCTCTTTTGTCATTTTTCAATCCTCCAGTCATACTAGTTATGGTTTAATTCTCATTTCGCTTTTCTTGTATCACTCGTTGTGATAAGGATTGATAATGCAGAGCTAGTGCCAGCTTTTGCCCAATGTGTTAATTTCTTAACAAAAGGTCGTTTTTTGAGGGTAAAAAAGTTTTTAAAAAAATTAAGGAGAGTCAAAAACAGAATTAAGATCAGCATATTGATTGGGTTTTAAGTAGTATGGAAAAGGTGATTCTAAAAGCAGTCTGATAATGAAAGTTAATTGTATAGCAAATACTTAGACACGATAATTTACATTATTGTACAGGTAATCAGCCAAAGGAAATTTATTTCATGCAATAGATTTACATCTACACTCAACAGCGTTAATTCTTTGCAGTAAACGTCCGAGGAAAAATAGGACTTAGTCACTTTATCATGAGAAAGCATCCCTGAACCAGCTTGTACAAAAGCAATTGGCATTTGATCGCTTTATTTCGCATGGACAATTTTTTCATGAAAAAGCTATAAAGTAAGCATTACATTGAAGGGATTTGAAACCTTCACAGGCTATTGGCAAAAATTAAGAAAATTTCTTTTTAAGAAATGACCATAATCCATTCAAAGACCCCCCTTATATATTTCAAGGAATAACAAAGGACATCTTCACATATCAAGTTATTTTCATAATAACGAACGTTTTTTGAAACAAAATGTTGCAGAAAACACTAGTTTAAATTGAAACGATCTTGAGCTTAAAATCTGTTTCAATTTATTTAAAATACCTTAAAATGAAACAGAGCCCGGATTTTGTGGAATTTTAGCAAGATTTTTGAAGGTTTCTAGATGGAACTGGATATGTTGAGATAGTGAATAAAAGCCCTCCTTAAGTCTCCTGCAAATATTTTTAGTTTAGCTGTAAGAAAGGAGGTGCGGTGGGGTAGTATCAAACGTAAATCTATTATCCTCCTCGGGTAATGTTTTTCCCGTTGTTCTGAAACGGACAACACCACTAAAGAATAGCCGGTTGCTATCCCCCTAACTGCCGGCATTTTTATTCAGAGATCTTCTTCTCCAGTCTTAAGCCGGTACAATCACATCATTAATGTCTTTCGATTTTTGGATAGGGTTTCCGGAGATGGACTGAAGTAGAATTGTGAAATCCACGTTATCCGTCAGAGTATCATTATCAACAAACATGGCACATCCGATATGGAGCACATGAATTCAGATCTTTTTTCAGAATCGTAAGCTTGCTTACTTTTGAATGTTTTTTCAATGGTAGCACAGATGGAAAGAGAGATGCTCAGCCAGCGCACAAAAGACGCCCTTATATATAGTAATGAACAAGGCATGGTTTTAGGCCGGCCGAAAGGCGGTACAAACAAAGCTCACAAGCTGGATAAACACCGTGAAACGATTGTCTCTCTATTATAAGAATAAGAGATCACTCCGATTCATCGCAGATGCAATCGACTCAAACCACCGTCAGCCGGTATGTGAAACGCCATGAGCTTGTCTAGGCATTTCTGAATCACGGTAAAACTGTAAAGATTGAATCCGCGACTACAAAATAAAATATCAAAAGCTATATTGAAGAGTC
>JAUVCU010000017.1 GCA_030590715.1 Lentisphaeria bacterium | reverse complement strand
GAGCAGCATCGGTGTATCCCTGTCTACTGTTTTATACCTTGGAGCCATTCTATTACCTCATCTATTATTTGAGGATAAATATAATCCCAAGGATATACGAAGCAAAGATTACAGGAGGAATGCGCAGGATTAAAAAGCGGTCAGACGACCTAAGTCCGACAGCCTGCTAGATGAAAAGAATTCAGCGATCATTGAAATAGAAAAAGCATTGAGAGGAGAATGAGAACGTCAACTTGGTCAAGAGAGAGCTAAATTTTATATAAATTTCAAATGGTGGGCGCGAAGGCCACCATGCACACTTACCTTTTAAGCTCAAAAGTTATATAACTCTTTCTATTTTAGGTCAAAAATGTCTAATTTAGCCTTTATAACCCAATAAAAACGAATTGTCAAAAATGGTACTTTTGTGGTACTAAAAGTCTTTAAATGGTACCAGACGGTACCGTTTTCGTCATCACAAAATCACCTATATCAGCGACGATAAAAAACTCTATTACAAAGTCGATAATTATCAAGAGACACATTCATTCTTCACAATGCTACATCAATACAATCCTATTGAAGGCTATTCTATTACTGCTCTACTTATTTTAAAGGCCGTGTAGGCAGTGCTTTCGTAAGCCTTTTAACTGATCGTTAATTTAATCTAAAAAACAGCTCCTTACTAATATGAAATTTATTTCACCTTTGACATTTATTTAACAATTCCCACAAAAACACACCCATCACTTTACTTATTAGAAAGTTACAACTAACAACAATGGATTGTTTTACAGTATTTACACCATTAAAAATCAAATACCGCCCTCAGACAAATAGTCGTTTATTTCCTTCGTTAAAAAATTACGGCAAGAATTTTAAGCAGGAAATAGGCTCGATACGAAGCCAAAAGGGAACTCCCTCATAAAACTGGCATGTGTAGTGCTTTTATAACTCATCGTCAAACAACTAATACCCATCAATGACGAGGAGTGATTTATGAAGGACACAAGCAAACACCCCTGCTTCAATATCGAAGCAAAAGGAAAATACGGACGAGTACACTTGCCGGTAGCTCCGAAGTGCAATATTCAATGCAACTACTGCAACCGAAAGTATGACTGCGTTAACGAAAGTCGCCCCGGAGTTACGAGCGCTCTGCTCACACCTAAGAAAGCACTTGCTTATGTTGAGGAAGTGAAGAAAATAGAGCCGCGCATAACCGTAGTTGGAATTGCCGGTCCTGGAGATCCTTTCGCGAATGCGGAAGAGACTATGGAATCTATCAGACTCATTAATGAAAAATTCCCGGATATGATTTTCTGCTTATCTACGAACGGACTGAACCTTTACGATTACATTGATGAACTTGCAGAAGTTGGAGTTTCACATGTAACGCTGACAATAAATGCAATTGATCCGGCAATTACAGCCAAAATTTACTCGTGGGTTCGATACAAGAAACGTGTTCTCCACAAAGAAGCCGGCGCTCAGGCAATCCTTGACGAGCAACTGAGATGTATAACAAAACTCAAAGAGAAGAATATTATTGTAAAAGTTAATTCAATAATCATTCCCGGAGTAAACGACCATCACATTCCGGAAGTAGCCAAAAAAGTATCTGAGTTAGGTGCAGATATTTTTAACTGTATCCCACTTATCCCAACGGAAGAAACTCTTTTTGCCGACAAGGATAAGCCACCAAAAGAGATGATTGAAGCTGTCAGGGAAGGATCAAAAGATTACATACCGCAAATGACTCACTGCAAAAGATGTCGAGCTGACGCTGTTGGACTTCTTGGAAAAGATAACGATATGTGTATGGAAAAACTTCAAACGATTGCTTTCCCGAAACCATCTGACGATAAAGATCGTCCTTATGTAGCGGTTGCAACACACGAAGGATTGCTTGTAAATCTTCACCTGGGAGATGCTGACGAGATTCACATTTTCAAAGAGATTGATGATAAATACAAGCTCCACGAAAAAAGGAAAGCACCAAAGCCGGGCGGAGGAGATACCCGCTGGAAAGACCTTGCAGACTCTCTTTCGGACTGTAATGCTCTTTTAGTGAGCGGAGTCGGACCGAGCCCACTCAAAGTACTCAAGAACAGCGAGCTTAATGTAATCGAAATGAGCGGATTAATCAATGAAGGGCTCAACCATATCTACAAAGGCACTGAGCTCAAAACAGTTAAAAAACGCGATATGTTCAAGTGCGGATCGGCATGCTCCGGAAATGGATTGGGGTGTGGCTAAAATACAGAGGAGAATAGTATGTATGTAGCGATATGCTCAACCACAGGAGAGAAGGTCGATCAGCAACTGGATATGTCTCACAAGCTTTATATCTACGAAGTTTCGGATGGAAATGTCGACTTCAAAGGAACAAGGCTAATCATATCATCAGAAAAAGAGAATATAGACCCTTCATTATGCATCTATCAAACACCGCTGGATGCCGTTAAAGATTGTGATGTGCTCTACTGCTTCACCATCAACAATGATGAAGCAAAAATTCTTTTTTCAAAACAAATAGAGGTCAGGCTCACGGGCCAAACATTAAAACAAGTATTTCAAAAAATCAGCAATAAAGGAGATAAGAATAATGAATAAGCCGGAATTTCATATTTTTGTATGTAACTCATTTAGAGTAAGTGGTGAGCCACAAGGGATATGTAATAAACAAGGTGCAGCAGATCTTCTTCAATATATTGAAGAAGAGCTATTGGATAGAGATATGGATGGGATGGTTTCCGCAACGGGTTGCCTGAAGGTTTGTGACCGTGGAACAGCGATGGTGATTTATCCTCAAAACCTCTGGTACGGTGGAGTTACGGAAGAACGGATCGATGAAATACTAGATGCACTTGAAGAGGGTGGAGTTGTAGAAGATTACCTTATTAGTTAATAAGGCATACTTTTCACATGCGATAACAATCAAAGATGAACAGCAATACAGAGATTCACTTATGATTAATAATAGTTTTGTAAAATTTGTAGATACAACGCTCAGAGATGGAGAACAGGCTCCGGGCGTCGTATTTAATCTTAAAGAAAAACTTAAAATAGCGGAACTTCTGGATGAACTCGGAGTTCACGAATTAGAAGTTGGAACTCCGGGAATGGGGCCGCGCGAAATGCGCGATATTAGTGCCATTGTTTCTGCAGGATTTTCATTTGATAGTTCGTGCTGGTGCCGCGCCTTGAAAAGAGATATAGACAGTGCCGTCGCAACTGGTACCGACAGTGTTAATATCTCGTTTCCTGTATCCGACATTCACCTTAAAACAATGAATAAATCCCGCAATTGGGTTCTCAACACAATGCAGGAAATGGTACTTTACGCTCAAGGACTTTTTGAGCGGGTATCAATTGGAGCTCAGGACGCAACGAGAGCAAACGAATGTTTTCTTAAAGAATTTGTTGATATAGCATCATCGCTGAATTGTTATCGCCTTCGCATTGCCGACACACTCGGTATTGTGAATCCATTTCAAACATATAACTTGATCTCTTTAGCCTGTGATCACGCCAGAGAGATGGCCATTGAATTTCATGCGCACAATGATTTGGGAATGGCCACAGCAAATACCCTCTGTGCAATTGAGGCGGGAGCTGAATTTATAAGCGGAACGGTAAATGGTATTGGTGAACGCGCCGGAAATGCTCCTCTCGAAGAAGTTATCATGGCTCTTGAATGTTCTCTTAAGCAAAAAACGAGCTTTAATGTTTCAAAAATAAATGAACTTTCAAAATTTGTGGAACGGGCGTCAAAAAGGGCGCTCCCAGCATCAAAACCAATAACGGGAGAAATGGCTCTGACTCACGAGACGGGGATTCATACCCGATGTCTTCTTAAAGACAGAAATAGTTACCAGCCGTTTGAAGCTGCTACTATTGGGAAAAAGGAAACGAACTTTGTCATTGGTAAACATTCTGGCAAAAGCTCAATTAGCAATTTTTACAACAACTTCGGTATTAAGCTCAAAAATGAACAAATTGAGACAATGACCAACGAAGTAAAAACAAAAGCTCAGACAAAAAAACGAGCGCTGAACGAAGATGAACTTCTCGGAATATATCTAAAGAAACTTGTCCTCAACTAACGTTGCATAAACTGCATTTTTCATTACTCTTATCCGTCAATAAACTTCCATGGAAAATGCAGTTTTTCCCGTTTTATTAGGCACTAACGAATACTAACGAATCATTTTTTTGAGACAAATCATTCGGGTAGAACCCCACTGTTCCCCATTGTAAAAATCGAGAGCGGTCTGATTCGTTTTATCGGCTAGTAACTGAGCACGGCATGCACCTTTTTCAGCACACCACTGCAACACTTCAGCAAGAAGCTTTGAGCCGATCCCTTTTCGATGAAACTTTTCAGTGACAACAACATCTTCGATCAGAGCTGATTGTGCACCAAGTGCGGTAGAGACCAAAAGCTGAGCAGAACACATCCCTACTACCGCTCCATTAATTTCAGCGACAATAATTGCGGCAGAGCAAGGACTCTCCAAAAGCATCCCCAACCCTTTCGCTTGTTTTTCATCATCGGCAATAAAGTCCTTTTCAATAGAAAATAGCTCATTGAGCAATGAAACCATCGTTGGAATATCTTTTGTCATTGCCGGTCTGTAAATAACATCTTTATTATTCATTAATCGTACTTAACCTTTCTCTTCATTCGACGGCGGCCGAAAATATTCTGGTAATCGATCTTATAACGCTCAATTTTGTAGCGAACCATACGACTCGTAATTCCAAGTTCACGGGATGCCGCACTAATATTACCAGTACACCTTTTCAGAGCCTCCATAATCATATCTTTTTCGAGCACTTCAACGCGCGCTTTTAGTGTACCGACATTGGTGATTTCATCTCCATCGGGAACTTGAAGAGTCGGAGGAAGATATCGTCCGTGAATAACCCCTTCCTGACAGACAAGCACTGCGTATTCCATGCTGTTTTCGAGCTCACGCACATTTCCTGGCCAGTGATATGCGACCAACATATTTATTGCCGAAGTACTCACGCGCTTTATCTCCTTGTTCATCTCCTTCGCATACTTCTGGACAAAGAAATTTGAAAGTACAAGGATATCATTACGACGTTTTCTCAGAGACGGTAAAGCAATCGGGAATACATTTATACGATAATAAAGGTCCTGTCGGAACTTCCCTTCTTTGACCGCTTCTTCAAGGTCAACATTAGTTGCGGTGATAATGCGAACGTTTACTTTTTGAGTTTTATTTGAACCAATTCGCTCAAATGTTTTTTCCTGAATAATTCTCAAAAGCTTAACCTGAACTGCGGGGGAAAAGTCACCGATCTCATCAAGAAAAAGCGTTCCACCATCAGCTTCTTCCAGACGTCCGATACGTTTATTCAAAGCTCCGGTAAACGCGCCTTTTTCATGACCGAAAAGCTCACTTTCTAAAAGGCTTTCACTCAATGCAGCACAATTAACTTTAATAAATGGCTGATCAGCACGATCACTATTGTAGTGAATAGCCGATGCCACGAGCTCTTTACCGGTACCCGATTCTCCTCGAATAAGTACCGTGGTCTGAACATTTGCCACCTGCTGAATACGCGTATACACACTCCTCATTTCTGCAGAATTACCGATCATGTTTTCCGGCGTAAACTGATTAGTCAACGTCTCTTTAAGCTGGCGGTTTTCCGCAAGAAGGTTTTCGCGGTCGAGGCGAGCAATCCGTCTGTTGTGAATGTCATTTGCGACAATACTCGCGACAATACTCAATACCCGCAAGGATTCACTGAGTTGCTCGCAGGATTTAAAATACAGGTCTACAGAAAGCGTTCCGACCGTTTCATTCCCGAGAATGATTGGAACACAAATAAAACTGGTTTGCTCCGAACTTCCCAGTTTTCGTTGGATAATACGATTTTGAAGTCTCGTATCTTTTGAAACATCTTCAATAATTTCAGCGACACCTTGTTCAAGAACCTTTCCACTAATCCCCTCACCCACCTGATAACGCATATCATTTCTGCTTATCGAATGTTCGTGTTTAAATGTTTCAATAATCAATTCCTGATTATTTGTAGCCGTAAGCATAATAATGCCGTGAAACATCTCGAGACAATCTTCCAGTACATCAAGAGTTTTCTGAAGCATCTCTTTTTGGCCGGAACAGGTAGCCATAACTTTCGCAACTCTAAACAGTGCATCAAGCTGAAACAAATGTGTTCCATCACACGTCTTTCCGCTCCACTTACATCTCTTATCAATTGATTTATTCATAACTCCATCCTGCTTATTCAGCTTTTAATAGTTTGGCTATTGAGCTAGCATTTCACATGCCACCTTCCACAAAAAAGCTATCCAGTTGTTTATAAGAGAGTTACATAAGAACACATAAATAACATCATCCACATTTTTGTAAGAAACACTTCCAAAACAGCTACAATTTTATCTATTTAATGCCTCGATGATTGAACGTTTCCCCCGTTGTAATGAAGTAGAATCAACGATTTTAGCAGCGCCTGCAAAAGGTTTACCACTGGCGACGTATTCCGTAAACTCGATAAGTGCAGATAAATAACCACCAAGCACAAACATCTTTCGCCTATTGATAAGAGCTTTCGCCAGTACAATATGAGCTGCGAGCTTATCTGCATCAGGGCTAGGAAAATTATCTTTATAGAAGCTGAAGAAGCCGTCTAAATTTGATTTAAAATGATCAATCAATTCAATTGAGTTTTGGCAACGACCGGCAAGTCCATGTTCAATAGATTTTATTATTGTAAATGGGGAAATAGTAATATCTTCTTCAGCCTCGCAGGTCAATGCATAAAATATAACAAGAGGCATAACGCAAAGAATATTTACTTCTTCAATGGGCATTTCACTAACAGGCTTCACCGGAAATCTCCTCGTTTAACTGTATAAATTTCTCAAAAAGAGCCCCGCTCGCACTGTAGCGATCGTAGCGTATCTTTTGCTCTTTAAAATCTAAGTCGCGGAGCATCACCTGATTTAAATTGTGCTTGGTATTAATTTCGTAGGCATATTCTGACGAGTCACATTTTTTATCAGCAAGAATAATTCCCAAAAGGAAAACGTCGTCGATATTCAAAGTATGCACCACAACACATTTTTGGTAATCGGTCATAGCGGAGTACGTTGCAGAAACAAATTCTACAATTTTTTTAAATGGAACCTCGCCGGTGGTTTTAACTGTTTCTTTCAACTCCGCATAATCATTTATCATAGGCAGAGAAAAATCATCTAGTCCATTTTTGAGTAAATAAGAAGATACAACCCGTGATCCGAACGAAACAGGATTATCAGCTTCCATTTCTATTGAACGAGTGAGTGATGGATCCTCAAGAAGCAACGATTCAATATTATTATCAAATGATGTAATGCCAGCCTCTATATAATCTTTCATCATGCAGAACATTGAATAGATAGTCAGCTGATCGAGCGTTCCTTCACCATAGGCATTTAATTCTTTGATAATTATTTCGATAAGAGCCTTATTTTTGTGAACAATAAATTCTTCTCCTGGAGTCAATACAGGCTCGCCATTATTTAGAAGGAGAAAGTGCTCTGCTGAACCGATTGTATGTGACTCAATTGTATAATTATTTTCCATAATTCATGCTTCCATTAATTCTTCATTCACATCAATTCCCTGCCATAAATCCTCATCATCGGCAATTCCTAAAAAAGCCCGGCCATTTCTGAATAAGGTATCCGCATCGGCATATGCATCATCTTTCTCACGGTCTTTATATGACTCCATTATTGCCATTCCCTGCTTCTGCCAGAGAACGCCAAAATAAGCCAATGCTTGCCGTTCTGAATCCATCTCACGATCAATAATATGATCGGTTTTAAACTCGTTGTGCATAATCCAGATAAAACCTTTTTCGTCACCGGTGTGCTGTGTTTTCCATAAGGAAACATGTGGTACAGCTAACCACTTCAAAAAGACAACACCGGCGTATCGTAATTTTGCTTCACTAAGATAATTAAGGACTTTCGAAAACTGTTTATTTGCCCAATCCTCTGACTCGTCAGGCTCTTCCACTGGCTCAAATCCATCGCGCACAATTCACCTCTCTATTTACATGTTGTACTTTCGCAGCTAGAACAACCACCAGAACAGGCCATAGAAAACTCCAGGCCATCAATACCGATTTCAGGTAACTGACGATTTCGAATTTTACTTAAAACATCTGCGACAGTCCCGCTTCCTTTGAAAACGGAAATATCCGTTCGGCGCTGTAGTACCACTCGCGATGCAGGCCGCATAGAAGACGTAATTATTGCATCGACATTATGTTCTAATAAATATTTCAAAGGATCTGGGTCGCCAAATACATCCTGCATATCCTGATCGTTTACTTCAGATAATTCATCACTATCAGTACTGCATAAAATATATTTAGTCGTCGTCTCAAAATCCTTATTTACGGGACTTTGTAACCCTTCATAGGCCGAAACAGGTACACATACTTTCATCACAAAACTCCTTTTTTAACAGGCGTATTCAACAGCACGTGTGACAAAGCCGAAAACACTTGCCTTAAACATAAAATAACTGTAACTAAATTCGTCGCGTTTACTGTTGTTGAAACGCACCTTATCATTATCAAATTCGATTAGCATTGGAACCGTTTCCAGAACCAAATCACTGCAGTATCCGCGACGCTTTGTCGGAGCATAGTTTTGCCCGTTTCCACTTTTATCGATCACAGAAATTTGGGTGTTCGCAGTCAATACCGACTTTAAACGTCCATCTTCATGAAATTGTACCGAATTGATATCACCGTAAATTCCTTCGGGGTCGGGATCAAATGCTTCGACAAAGCCAATAGGTGTTTCTAGCATTGTCGGTTTTGCGGGTTCAAATGAGCGCATTGCGCCGCTTTTGTAAAAGGAGACTCCAACACGCGCATTACATTTTCCAAGAGGAGTATTAAGCCTGACAACCTCTTCCGGCCAAAAGGTAATACTTCGTAGCTCACAACTATCATAAAATAAAATACTTATCGGCTTTACAGGAACTATTCCCACTGGAGTCTGAAGATCTATCTCTTCGGCTAGTTTGGTCTCATTCTTTTCTGTCCAGAAACCGGATAACCTCCCGTTTAAAGGAAAAACTCTTTTAACCGCACCATTTTCATAAAAAGTTAGCTTTTCAGCAGGAAGTGCGCCGAGCGATGTATCAACCAGTGATTGCCCTTGAAGGGAAATGTTTTTTACGGTTCCATTTTCATATAAATACAAAGGAGCCATTTTACGGCGCCCCATATCCTCAACAGAATACAGAGGGCTTAAAACACCAGCCTGCGTTTTGATCTCATAAGGACTATGAATATTGAAGCTCTCCGGAGTACCGTCATAATGCATACCCAAGCTCGTTACATCTGTGAAGACTCCGTACTTTGTTGTTACCGTCGTCATTCTTATTTCCTCCTGCTACATTTCGTTATCAGAATGCACTCCTACAAAAAACATCTTTGTGATGCAACTGATAAACGATAAAGCAACAGGTATGCCAAGGAAGAACTTCAATTCATAACCTCCTTGTTATAAACAAACAATGACTAACTGCAATTTAGAGAGAAGGTTTGGAGGTATGACAATCATTTCATAGGAGGCTAGAAAGGGAAATATATTTCACAAAGAGAAGGTCGATTAAATAAAGCACTATGAGACGTACCTACATCACATGATTTTGGTTTATGACAGATATCGGGCGAGCGATGGACGAGCGTCCATCCAGGTCTATTGCGTTGAATGAATGCGGATGGATTGTTTTTTGAACAGGACAAAAATTTCTTTTCCCTCTTCAAGAGCAAGTGATCGCTTAGATTTTTGAGAAATCTCAACAATAATTTCTTTGCCAATATCGATCTGGCAAAGTATCTGATGTGGCGTTTCAATAATAGCTTTCACCGTTCCGACAATTTGATTACATATAGAGATCCCATCCACCTTCGACAGTGAAAGAGAAATGTCTTCAGGGGAAATCGAGATAGTCGCGCTATCACCACCTTCAGCAACGCCTAAATAGGGAGCTTCGATAACCGGCAAAAATCCATTTTCTGGATCAGATAAAAGTGTTAATTCATCGTTAATTGGTCCAACGACTTTAAGTTCCAGAACATTTACCAAACCGGCACCGCGCATCATTGAAATGAGGCTTTGATTTCGAATCAGATCGTGAATAGTTCCATTTCCTGCGACTGTACCATTTTCTATTAAAAGAAGCTTATCTGTCAGTTGCTGAATATCCGGTAGATCGTGACTGATAATCAGCATCGGAATATTCAACTCCTGGTGAATTATGCGAATATAAGGAATTATTTGTTGACGAAGCCCCACATCGACAGCAGAAAAAGGCTCATCCAAAAGCAAAAGTTGCGGCGACGTTAACAGCGTTCGACCAATTGCAACGCGCTGTTTTTCGCCACCGGAAAGCATATGCGGTTCGCGGTCGAGTAAATGCTCTATCTCCAGTATTTCGACAACTGTTTTAAGATTTACTTTAGAGTTCTTTTTTTGACGAAATTTAAGTCCGTATTCGAGGTTCTTTTTCACGTTCAAATGTGGAAATAAACGCCCTTCCTGAAATACGACACCAATATTTCTTTTATGAGCCGGAACAAAAATATTTTGTTCCGTGTCGACAAATGTTTTACCGTTTACAACGAGTTTTCCCGAATCTGGTTTTATCAAGCCGCAAATAAGATGAAGAAGTGTTGTTTTCCCCGCGCCTGAAGGTCCATAAACTCCCGTAGCTCCTCCATCCAACTCACAATTAATCTTGAGTTGAAAATCACCTCGTTCCAGTTGAAGATCTGCAATAATACTCATTTTGCGCGTCCTCCCAATCGTTTTTTCGATTTTTTAACGAGCCACGCCGACGATGCCAAAGCGGCAAAAGATATGATCACCGTTATTAAAACGAGCCACATGGCGTTGCTTTCTTTTCCGGGAACCTGCATATACGAATAAACTGCCAGCGGTAATGTTTGCGTTTCACCGGCAATATTTCCAGCAAAGGTTATTGTCGCGCCAAACTCACCAAGACTTCGAGCAAAACAGATAACTGCTCCGCCAATTACACCTGGTAATGCGAGTGGAAAGGTCACCGTAAAGAAGCTGATGAATTTATTTGCGCCGAGGGTCTGAGCTGCTTGTTCAAGGCCGGGATCAACCATCTCGATAGCCAGTCGAACCGATCTGATAACCAACGGAAAAGAAACAATAATTGACGCCATAACGGTTGCAGGAAAAGCGAATGCGAGGCGAATGCCAAATGTTTCAAAAAGGAATTGTCCGACAAAGCCACGCGTTCCAAAAACGAGCAACAGAAGATATCCGGTAATGACAGGAGGTAAAACGAGAGGCAGGTGTAAGATTCCATCGAGAAATGTTTTGCCAACGAATTCTTTTCGCGCCAGCAGCCAGCCAATAGCCACGGCAAAAGGTAAACTGATAACAGTGCTCAACGTCGCAACTTTCAGCGACAAAACGATTACTTCGATTTCGACGTCACTCATCATCTATAGGTATAAATCCATATTTGCTGTAAATATTCTTCGCTCTTTCACTTTTTAGAAAATCAAAAAAGTTAACGGCATTTGATTTGCCATTTTTACAAAAAAGATATTCATATAGAATCGGTTGATGCAATTCGGTGGGAATTTGTGCAATCACTTTTACCTTTTTAGATTTAAGAGCATCAGTACGATACACAATCCCCAACTCAGTTTCGCCGAGTTCCACCGTCATTAATGTTGCTCGAGTGTTTTGCCCGAGCAGCAAGCGATTGCTCAATGTATCGTAGAGCCCAGAACTTACCAACGCCTCTTTAGCGTAGGCCCCAACCGGTACATGTGCGGGATCCCCGATAGAGAATCGTCCTTTTAAGACCTCAGGAATACTAATTTCAGAAAACAATTGGTCTGCTGTTATTTTCGAATCCAAAGGAGCAACCAAAACTAAGCGATTACTCATTAATCTCCGGCTCATTTCTTTGTCAGCCAATCCATTTTCAATTACGTATGAGATCCATTTAGATGAAGCCGACATAAAAATATCAGCTTGTGCGCCAGAATTGATCTGGCGCGCGAGGTTTCCCGAAGAAGCAAAGTTGACATTTACTTTCACGCCGTTTTGATCCTGATACATCATCGCTATTTCGGATACAACGTCTGTCATACTTGACGCCGCAAACACCGTTATTGACTTTTCACTTCTTTTTGAGCAGGAAAAAAGGAAAAGGCTCATTCCCGCCAGCAACAACCACAAATTATTTTTTATTATTCTCATACTAAGAGATGACCCTGATTTAGTTCCTTATCAAACCTATAACTGAATTTGAAGAATTAAATTTCGGTACAAATTATTATTTTAACCACTAATGAATACTAATAGTGGTCAAATATTTACTTTATACGTACTTGTAGCCGACAGGTGAATTATCCTGTTTGTACTC
>JAUVCU010000076.1 GCA_030590715.1 Lentisphaeria bacterium | reverse complement strand
GTAGAATTACAGCTCGTCGTGAGTTGAGCGGTCCTTTGATGATAATGCCTTTTCAAATTGCAGTGCATTGTCCAATAGCTTCGCCGTGAAGTAACTTTTTTCTGTCTTATTGTCGATGATATTTAAACACAAATTGTGAATTGACCAGTCGAATGCGTATTCTACTTTTATGCGGTTAGAGCAGGAGAAAGAAACTCGGGTAATTACCGGCTTTTCAGAAAGGGCTCCGATTAATTGATGTGACATATCGGTGTGTATTGCCGGCTTGATTTTATCTATATTTGAATTCAAAAACGCAAGAAGTGCTTCTTCTGTTACTTCGCTGTTATAGGGTATTTCAAATGTTGTCATAATTCGTGTGCTTTGTTTTATTTTTTAGAGAATGCAGCTAATTGATCGGTGAATGTTTGATCGAGCGGAATATCACGCCCGCGTGCCGTCAGGTATCCGCCCATAAGCAGCCCGTTTGCTCCCGACAACATCAATAGTCCTTGATAATCATTCATCATTGTTTCGCGACCAGCCGCAAATTTGATTACTTTAGTCGGATTGATAAGTCTGAATAGGGCGAATGTTTTTGCTACCTCGATAACTGGGATAGGTTTCTGATGTTCAAGTGGGGTTCCTTCCATAGGCATCAACACATTTAACGGGATAACATTTACCTCGAGCTCCTGGAATGTATATGCCAGTTCGATGCGGTCGGCCATTGTTTCGCCAATTCCAAGTACGCCGCCACTGCAAACTGATGCGCCTTTAGCTGTCAGTTTTTTGATCATGCTGATTTTATCATCGCTGGTATGCGTTGTTGCAACAAGTTCTTCAAATTTTGCCGGAGCAACCTGAAGGTTAAATCCGTAGTTGTCGATATCGCGGGCAAGAAGCTCGTCAATACATTCATCCGATATTGTACCAACAGCTGCGCAAATCTTTTTGTCCGGATAGCGCTCTTTCAACGTATCAATTGCTTGAAGAATAGATTTGAAGTCGTCGTTGATCACCTTAAATCCGGCTCCACTGGTGACGATCCCAAAGCGTTCCATGCCGTTCTCAAAACATATTGCCGCTTGTTCGACAATTGTCTCCGGCTCCATCAGGTCATAGATATCGGCATTCGAGTCGTGATGCGCTGACTGTGCACAGAATTTGCAGTTTTCTGAACAGAGGCCCGATTTTGCACTTATAATCGAACACGAATGCATATCCTCTGAATATTTGTTTTTCACTTTATGAGCAAGTGAAAGGAGGTCGAGAGTATTTTCTCCGGGAAGTACAGCAAGTGATTCTGCTAGCTCCCGTGAAATCGGTTCGCCTGTGTCTAGTACCGAGTAGGCTTCTTCTAGTGCTTTTGGTAACATAATATATAAATTTGATATAGTTAGTAATAATTTTTGCTAACTATAAAACCTCACCATACTATTACAATTTGTTAATGATATCTTTTAAGTAGTGTTATGCCGGGCGTATGGGGATTTATTTCCCAAGGGGAGTAAGAGGAGTTAACCGACTCCACCCCAAAAAAAAGAATTTAGCGTAAACTCCAAAGTCATATATGCCTTCCCACATACCATGACTTTGTAGCCACAATTTTACCTATGAATAATAAAGCTACGCCGGTTAAGAATTGCATATTGAGTCGCTAGAACTATTTTACCGGCCTTTTAGGCGTACATAATGGATATGCACCTAATTAGTACGTGGTAGATAATGAACACCGCAGAGAAGGCCAACACTTGGTCACCAAACATTAGACGTTGCTGTAATATTTTTTTACGGCAAATAGTAATTGATGGTTTCAAAATTATATGAATAAATTAAGTAGAAAGGATTTACCAGAATGAAGATGCATCGAGTTTTAAAGACAACAGGTATCGCGGGCGCAGCACTGTTTTTAGCATTCACTCTTTTTGGATTATGGGGTGTACCACTGATCATTACAGAAGTGATTCCCGGACAAGCAGAGAAGTATATAAATGGTTCGTTAGATATTCAGAAAGCATCATTTAACCCGTTCTCATTCAGATTGCAGCTTGATGGCGTAGATCTTAAAGGGCCGGACAAGGTCAGTGTTTTAAAATTAAATCAGTTCGTTGCTGATTTTGAGCTTACAGCTCTGTTGTTTGGTACGATCGGCTTTAAGAGTTTAACCGTTGACCATCCTTATATTTATGGATGTCGATTTGAGGACAACAGTATTAATTTTCAGGCACTGGCAAAAGCTGTCAAGAAGGTTGAGGTCGAGAAAACTAATACTGTAGAAGAATCTATAGATCAGGATAAGGAGTTTACTCTACCAGCTATTGATATTGCTGTATTTAGCGTGAGTAACGGAGAAATATCCTTTGAAGACCGAGCTGTTGACAGTAGATTCAGCAAGCATATCAAAAAAATAAACTTTTCAATTGAGGGGTTCAGTACATCACCTAAGTCGGACAATCTATCGCGTTTTTTCTGTGCAACCGAAACCGGATTGGAAGTTGAATGGGAGGGGAACGTAATGTTCAACCCATTGAGCTCAGAGGGGACTGTACGAATTAATAAGTTTGAGCCCGGATTGTTTGCTCCGTATTATCAAAAGTTTTCCAAAATAGAGATTGAGTCATGTGTGATCGGTACCGAGATTAATTACACCTATGCTCCTGTGGCTGCCACACCTTCTATTAATATTCATGAGAGCTCTGTGATTCTCGATAATATTGTTCTGAAAGGACTTTCTGAACAACGACCATTTAAATCGATTGATTCTATCATTTTTAATGGAATTGATGTGGATATCATCTCCGGCCTGGCAACAATGGATTCCTTTGTTATTGATGGCGGCAAACTGAATGTGGAACGAACTAAAGACAATGAAATTGATATTTTGAATTATCTGGTTCCTCCTGCACCTTCGGAAACTACAAATGAGAAAATTGGCCATCAGTCTGTTGAACCGGCCACAGTTATTCAGCATGACGATCAATTGCAAGTTGTCGGTAGTCAGGATGTGAAGGCGAACTCAGGAGATGAAGAACAGAAGAGTGCAAAAGATATTTTAGATGCAATTGAAATTACTTTTGAGTACCTTAATAAATTACCTCATCTCCAATGGGTTGGAGAACTGAAACACTTTGGATTGCATAATCAGCGTGTTGCCTTTGTTGACAATGTTCCTGCAGAACAGGTTACTTTGGGGATCACTCTAACGGCTCTTGATGTAAAAAATATTACTAATAAACAAGGCCAGAAGGCTGCCATCTCAATTGAAATGAGTTTGGATTCTGGGGGGACAATAAAGGCCGGTGGTAGTGCTGGTATCGAACCATCCGAAGTTGCTTTCAATTACTCCCTGACTGATGTCGACCTTTCTGTTCTTAGTCCTTATGTTCAGGATATCAACAATGTGACACTTAAAAGTGGGCTTCTGAATACAGATGGAAAGGTGAAGGCTGTTTTGACAGGTGGCAGTAAAGAGCCTCAGGTAGAGTTTGCGACAAGTATGAGCATTAAAGAATTTGGGCTTGAGCATCAGATGAGCGGGGAACCTAACCGCTTTTTGTATTGGAATGAATTCGCCATTAATAATATTAAAGCACATTCCCCTGCTATGAAAATCTCTGTTGGTGAGGTGGTATTGCGAGGTCCGCAAGCCCAGATTGAACTTGATGAGAGCGGGCAGATTTCTCTAATGCACCTTATCCCAAAAAGTGAAGAGCTAACTGTGGAAGTAGCCGGTGTTCAGAGTAATACCGAACAAAGCGCTGATCACGTTACAATTGAAGCACCGCAGGAAAAGCCTGCTGTTGAGTTTGAACTTGGACAGTTCATTGTCGAAGATGGACTCTTTACGTTTAAAGATGAGTCTATCGGCCCGGGCTTTGTTGGAGAATTTTCAGGCCTGAATCTTAATGTTAAGGGCATTTCTTCTGATATGAGTAAGACGATTGTCGTTAATTTTGAAGGTCAGGGATTTAATAGCGGTGCATTCAGTGCTAAAGCCACTGTTGTTCCCGAACAGGAGAAAATGCAGTTGACTGCAGAAGTGGTATCAAACTTTGTTCCTTTGACTGTATTTTCTCCCTATACCGAGCGTTTTGTGGGATACAACCTTGATAGGGGGAAGCTTAACCTCAGTCAGAGTTACACAATTAATGGTAATGAACTCAACGGGCGTATTAAGCTCCATATTGATTCTATCGAGCTCGGGAAATTCAAAAAGGGTAAAGATGTCGTTAGTCTGCCTTTGAAGTTTGGATTGTCGTTGCTTAAAGACCGCAATAATCAGATTAAACTTCCTGAGATTGACTTGAGTGGTAACCTTGATGATCCGAAATTCAGTATCGGACGCCTTGTCTGGTATACTGTTTCAAATATTTTTATTAAAGCAGCAACATCGCCATTCACATTTCTCGCATCAAGCTTTAGTGATGCAGAAGTCGATTTATCCGCTACCTCATTTCTTATTGCATCGTCAGAGCTGTCACAAAAAGAAAAGAATAAACTGACTGTTTTGGCTGACATTCTGTATGATCGTCCTCAACTTGTCTTAAAAGTTAACCCTCAGGTCAATCCGGCTCTAGACGGAAAAACAATGAAAGAGGCCGCTTATAAAAAGATGTATACATCCGCGCTTTCCAAGCTTAAAGATAGTACTTCTACTGATGAGGCAAAAGATGCCATCGGTGAAGAAGAGGTTGTAGATTATCTATTTAAGGAGCTTTACCCGAAAGAGGTTATAGGGTATGGAGTCGATCCTGATTTTGTACTTATTTATGATGATATGCCGGAAGAAGAACTTTCGCCTTCTAACAAACTTAATCGGATCCTGGAAGGTGTTGCTATTCCTGAAGAGTTCTTATATGAACTTGCGCAGCAGCGTGGTTTGGCGGTGAAGGATTTCTTAATGAAGTCTCGAGGCTTGGCCGAAGACCGGTTTGTTGTTGTTAAGCCTGTATTGGACGACGCAAAGTTTAACGGTACTGGTGCTTTCTTTGAATTGAACTGATCCGGTTGGCTCAAAGTGTAACTTGCTGAATGAATACTAAACTTGGCAAGTTACGTTAAGACTGTTCTACAGTGCATTATAGATACAAAAAAATATGAGTTGACCATAATTAAGATGTTACTTTTAAAAAGTCTTGTAACGATAGGTTCTATCCACTGCCTGAAAAATAGGTAGTGTGCCTGCAGATTGTCGAACTCTGCCTAAATGGAAATCAAAAATAGCTGTGTTCCATTTAGCGGTGGGGAGCTATATTCACATATGATATAATGTGAGAAAGTGATTTGGTTTGTATCTTTTGTGATTCTTCATGTGATAATCAGTATCTGTGGTTGGTGCAGTTTTGAACGGGATATAAAAAAAGGGCAATCCGCGTGGATTGCCCTTTGAAGTAGCTTTATTAAGCTGGGTTACTCTTAGTGAGCAGCCTCAACTTTAGCACCTTTAGTCTGTCCGATAGACTTAAGAAGCTCTCCGAACCAAGCAACGTCGGTGTCGAATGGCTTTCCACCAGCGATGCGTGGGAATTCGATAGCGCGAAGCTCATCGTTTTTATCATCATCGTGACCGATAACTCCAGGAGTTCCAGCAAGAGCAGCTTCAACAGCTTTGTCAGCACACATTTTGATAAGCTCAAGGTCTTCCGCGTTTGAAGCGGCAGCACGACCAAAGTATCCTGATTTCTGGATAAGAACTTTTTCAGCGTTAAGAAGCTTAGCGAATTGCTCACCGAACCACTTACCAGGGTTAACAGCGTCAAGTTTAGCGTGTCCGAATGCATCGCGTGGAACTTCTTGTCCAGCCGCTTCCATTTCAGCAACGATATCTTCAAGACCAGCACCTTCAGAGATGAAGATGTTTACGTTGTCCTGCTCGTCCATAACTTTGTTCAGACGTGCAGCTTCAGCAGCGATGTCAATAGACATTTCTGGAATGTAGATTCCGTGAACAGCTTTGCGTTCTTTGCTAAGTCCAAGTTCAGGAAGGAAGTCAAGTTCGTGTAGGCGTTCCTGGTATACTTTAGCAGTATATCCTGTAAGCCATCCACAGCTACGTCCCATTACTTCGTGAACGATAAGCATGCGTGGGTTAGCGTTGTGCTCAGAAACAACGTTTTCGAAGTATTTAGCACCTTCTTCTGCAGCTGTGAAAGCTCCAAGAGACTGCTTGATCGGGAATACATCGTTATCAATTGTTTTTGGAAGACCAACAACGATTAGCTCGTAGTTGTTGCTTGCAAGGTAAGCAGCAAGGTCAGCAGCAGTTGTGTTTGTGTCATCACCACCAATTGTGTGAAGAACATCAACGCTGTCTGTGATCAACTGCTCTGCAGCAACTTCTAGTGGGTTTTGACCAGGCTTAATAAGTCCACGCTTTTCACAGTCAGCTACGTTTGTAAGCTTAACACGACTGTTTCCGATTGGACTTCCACCGTGCTTGTAAAGAACAGCTGCGTTGTCGCGCATGTTCTGATCTACAACGATGCTTTCTCCAAGAAGAAGACCTTTGTATCCGCTTGTGTAACAAATGATTTCGATTTCTGGAGCAACTTCTGTGTAGCGCTCAATTAGACGACCGATTGCTGTAGATAGACATGGTGCTAGTCCACCAGCTGTAAGAATACCAACTTTTTTAACTGCCATTTTAAATTCTCCTAATAATATATTTAAAAAAAATCTGTTTGATAAATCAAAATTTCATCCAAAGTAATGCTTTGGTCAAAATTCGAAAAAATTTAATGCGAAGAGATCGAAAATCAAGGGATCAAATTCAATACTAATGATCTTTATTAGCCATAAATAACACAGTTTATGTAACACAACTTTTTTGTACGAAATTGTATGTGGGGAATTGATCGACTTTGTGTTCATTTCATACCAAAAAAGAAAGTGTTTTGAGCACCGAAAGTTATAATGATATATTTTCAATGTTAATTATTTTTAATATGGGAATTGAGATTTTTAATTTGAGGTACAAATTAGTGAGCATTAATTCATTATCATGAAAATACATGAAGGAGATAGATACAATGGAAGAAATAATAATAATTGGAAGTGGTCCTGCAGGTTATACCGCTGGAATATATGCATCACGTGCAAACCTTGAGCCGGTAATCCTTACTGGTAAAGTTCAGGGTGGACTTTTAACTCAAACAACTGATGTTGAAAACTTTCCGGGATTTCCGGATGGAGTTAACGGTTTTGATCT
>JAUVCU010000023.1 GCA_030590715.1 Lentisphaeria bacterium | reverse complement strand
GCATAGTGATGTAGAGGCTGTTAGGTAGAGTTTATCAGGTGGTCACAAAGACAGCTGATCAGCATTATTAAAGGCAGTATAAACTCGTCACAAAGACAGGACCAATGAAGAACATTTTTAAAGAACAATTAAAGAGGTTGAAAGAGCATCATTTTTTGATTCTCTTCTGGGCTGCTGAGGCAGAAGTAAGAGGAGTCAAATACAATATAACGAATGCATTTGATGACTTAAAAGACTTAAATATAACGAGAACAAAACAGAGTGTAGTGGCTTATGTAGAAGCCCTATTCGCTTTGTGTTTTATAGACATGAAAGAAGAGAGAAACAGGAAGAACATTTACCTCTCTTCGTACGGTGCGGACGCCTTGGAAGCACTCGTTAAAAGCAGCAACTTTAAAACCAATAAATCAAGATTTCTGGAGGGATTATAATGACAATAGGAATAGGTGGAGCAGGAAGTAAACTGGCCTCTCTAATGGACGTGGACAAAGCGACGATTGTTAACGTTTCACAGTCTGAACTTAACAAGACTGCGGCCCAGAATAAAATTCTGGCAGTAGCACATTCGACAAGAGGTCAATTCAAGGGTGCAGGTAAAAACCCTAATGTTGGTAAGACGGCATATATCTCGATCAACGAAGAGATCTATACAGTCATAAAAGGTGACATTGTTTTCACATCGACAGGTGGTGGAACAGGTAACGGTATCACGTCTGTAATGCTTGAAAAGATCGCAAGCCAGGAAGCGGTTCAACAGAATGATAAGACAATGTTCTCATTCATTCTTCCATACGTTAACAGAGAGAGTTCAGAGTACGTTGAAAACACGATAGACTTTCTTTTAGGCCCGGCATCAAAAGGGATCGATTCAGGTAATACCGGAAACATCATGCTGTTCTCGAACAAGCTTAAGTTTGAAGGTAGAATCGCCGAGCACGACTACAACACAATGATCGTGTCATCACTGAAGAACTTTATGGTTATTCCTACAAAGGGTGATGAACTTGAACTTCTGGACGGTCATATCGATCACGAAGATTTCGGAGTGTACTGCTCTAAGCCATACTTCAATCACTTCAGCCAATTTGAGTACACACCAGACAAGCCTTTTGCAGAATTGCTTCAGGAGAACTTCAACGCACTGCTACTTCCTCCGGAAGAAACTATCGAAGCAATGTTCCTACTTGAAGTTCCTTCTAAAGATCAGACCGCGTACTTCTACAACATTCTAGACTACTTCGCTGATGATGATGTGAAGCCTCACTATGGAGTTGTTCTAAACCCTAATATTGAGAAACCGCTACTTACAATGTCTCTTCTATATTCAAGAAAGCCGAAAGAGCTGGTTGATGACTTTAAGCAGATGGCGGATCTGATGACACGTAAGAAGCTGAAGAAGTCGATCAATCAATTTGTTAAGCTGGAAGAGCGCAAGATGGATATTGATACAGAGGTTAGAAAGATTGAAGAAAGTAGTGAACAAACCGGGAACAGTGTACTTGATGTTCTTAAGCGTTTAAAGAAACTACGATAAACTGATTAAGGAAGAGGTAATCAATGTTATCAGATCTTGAAATAACTCAACAAACAGAGTTTAAAGATATCCACGACATAGCTAAGTCTGCTGGTATTCCAGCAGACTGCATTGTTCCATATGGAAAGTATAAAGCAAAGATAGATCTTAAAGTTCTAAATGAACTGAAAGACAAAGAAGACGGCAAACTTGTGGTTGTAACAGCAATTACCCCAACTCCTCTTGGAGAGGGAAAAACGGTTACAACAATTGGCGCTTCTCTAGGTTTAAATGCTATCGGTAAATCTGTTGTTACCTGCATACGTCAACCAAGCATGGGACCTATCTTTGGTATCAAAGGTGGTGCAGCTGGTGGAGGCTATGCCCAAGTTGGCCCGATGGAAGATATAAACCTTCACCTTACTGGCGACATACATGCAATCAGTGCCGCTCACAATCTAGGTGCAGCTGCACTTGATAGTCGTCTCTACCATGAAGAGAGAAAAGGCTACGAAGACTTTGAAACGCGAACAGGCTACAAAGCTCTTAAAATAGATCACAATGCTATTTCATGGAAGCGCGTTGTCGATATGAACGACAGGGCGCTACGCGGAATGAAAGTAGGACTTCAGAGCCCCGGCTCAAAATGCAACCTTAATGGAGTTCCACGTGAGTCTGCTTTTGACATCACCGTTGCTTCAGAGCTGATGGCAATTCTAGCACTGTCAGAAGACCTTCAGGATATGCGTCAGCGAATCGGTAAGATGGTAATGGCAAAGTCAATTGACGGTAAGCCTGTAACGGCAGAAGACCTGAAAGTTGCGGGTGCTATGACTGTGGTGATGAAGGATGCAATCCAGCCTACGCTGATGCAGACTACAGAACACACTCCTTGTTTTATCCACGCGGGTCCATTTGCCAATATCGCTCACGGTAACTCATCTATTATTTCAGACAGGATTGCACTTAAGCTGGCTGACTATGTAGTTACAGAAGCCGGATTCGGAGCCGACATGGGATTCGAGAAATTCTGTAATATCAAAACGAGAGCTTCTAAGCACGCTCCTGCGGCGGTTATACTAGTTGCAACGTTGCGTTCGTTAAAAATGCATTCAGGCCGCTACTCTATCATTCCAGGCAAGCCTCTTGACTCTGGACTTATTGATGAAAACCTTGATGCGTTGGAAGCGGGTATCTGTAACCTTCAAAGACATATTGAATTTGTGAAGTCGACAGGAGTGCCTGTGGTTGTAGCGATCAATAAGTTCGCAACAGATTCTGAGAAGGAAATTGAGTTTGTTAAACAGAAGTCAATCGAGTTCGGCGCATTTGACGCTGTCATATCGACAGTTCACCCGGATGGTGGAGAAGGCGGTAAAGAGATCGCAGAAGCTGTTGTAAAGGCATGCGACACCGATTCTGAGTTCACGTTACTATACAAAGATGAAGAAAGCCTGACGGCGAAGATCGAAAAGATCGCAACGTCTGTTTATAAAGCCGGTTCAGTACAGTTCTCAGATAAGGCTCTTGAACAGTTGAAACAGTTTGAGAAAGATGGTTATGGCAACCTTCCTGTTTGTATGGCTAAGACGCCACTTTCGATTTCACACGATCCAAAGCTTAAAGGAGCGCCGGAAGGTTTCGAATTTCCAGTTAAGGAAGCTCATCTGTCTGCTGGTGCTGAATTCGTATACGTATTGGCTGGACAGATCCAGACAATGCCAGGACTTGGTTCAACGCCAAGCTATATGAATATCGACATTGATGAAGAAGGGAATATCACGGGGCTGTTTTAGACCTGTAATATTATTCTGAGTTATATTAGCGGAGCTGTTAAATGCAGCTCCGCTTTTTTTGTGGCCACAAAAAAAGCATTATGCTGGTTTAAAATGCATAATGCTTTTCGCAGTTTATATAAACTGCGAGGAATGACTCTGCCATTTAGGCCTCGTCACTACCCCCAGAACTTCCACCAGCTCTTTCGTTTTGAATTATTGTCTTTCTTCGCTGATTTTTCTTCTTTTAGTTTCCCTTTATAAGCCTGCTTTTCTTCAAACGTCATACCCTGCATATTTTCAGCATTAGCATCGCGTTCTTTAAACGCCGCCTTCTTTTCTGCTTCAGTCATGCCTTCAAGTGATTTTCTGAAAACTTTGCGCTCTACCTTAGCAATTTCGCGCTGAACTGGTGTCAACATCTTGTTCTCCTCAAAAAACTTTTTGCGTTTCGCAATAGCGGCTTCTTTTTCTTCAAGAGTCATGCTTTCAAGAGTCTTATTAAACGCTTCTTCTTTTTTCTTAAACCTTTCACGCTTTGTCTTAAGGGCTATTTTTTCTTCCTCAGACATGTTTGCCAGCTTTTCCTTCATCTCAGCCGACATAGCATGCTTCTTGCCCTTCTTTTTACCTTTCTTCGCTATTTCGCGCTGTGCTGCCGTTAGCTTCTTGTTATCGGATAATAATTGAGCGTTTTTTATGATTACGAGAATCATCAATCTCATTCCACATTCAAAAACGATTCTGGAAGTATCAGGGATCTTATTTAGACTTGTAATAGTATTCTGACTTATATATAGCGGAGTTGTTAAATGCGGCTCTACTTTTTTCGTACATGTACAAAAAAAAAGCACCAGCAAATAAATGCATGGTGCTTTTTGATAGCTTATTTAAAGAGAGATGAACTACTCTGCAGTCTCGGCCTCGTCAGATCCCCAGAACTTCCACCAGCTCTTTCCTTTTGACTTGTCGCCTTTTTTCTCGCCTTGCATAGTTTTTTCTTTCTTCTCTTTGCCTTCTTTCATCATTTTTTCTTTCTTCTCTTTACCCTATTTCTTCATTTTTTCTTTGCGTTCTTTCTTAAACGCTTCACGCTCTTCTGGAGTCATGTTCTCGATTTTCTCTTTCATCTCTGGAGACATTTTATGAGCTTTGCCTTTTCCCTTCATCTGTCCTTTATGCTTCGCTCTAAATTCTTTACGCTCTTCTTCTGACATGTTTG
This sequence comes from Lentisphaeria bacterium, assembly GCA_030590715.1. GTDB lineage: Bacteria > Verrucomicrobiota > Lentisphaeria > Victivallales > JAUVCU01 > JAUVCU01. The sequence goes on along the minus strand of JAUVCU010000023.1, from coordinate 6,703 downwards.
CCCATTTCTCTTTCATCTCTGTAGACATTTTATGGGCTTTCTTTACTTTCTTTACTTTCTTTACTTTCTTGTGTTTCTTTTTGAAAGCAGCTTTCTCTTCCTCTGACATATTAGAAAATTTTTCACGCATCTCTTCGGTCATTCCATGACCTTTGCCTTTTTCCTTCTGCTTTGCATCTGCCTGGCTCGCTGTAATTGCCGCTGTAAGTAAAAGAGCTGTGAATAGTTTTTTCATTTTTAAAGATCCCTAATGTTTAGTTAATAACGTGAAAGTTGAGCTCATATAATTTTAATACTCTCTCATTATCCGGAATCTTACACAGATTCTGAGAAAAGTGAGAGAATTAAGATAAGTATAACCAAAACAAACAGTTAAGGCAATTACTATAAACTAATTACTGATAGAAATAGTTTTCAGTATACTATTTCAATTCAAAATACGCCCCTGCCCTTTGCGCCTCGACATTATCAAGGTCGTTGATCGAAACCTCAAATCTATCTGAAGACACACTCTCTTTTTCACTCATGAATGCAAGAATAGCCTTTCCCCTGCTTTCCGCCAACTCCGTCCAGTAACCATCAGGAACAGACTGCAATGTCAAAAGTTTTCGCACCATCTCTTCTGTTGCGATTTGTAGTGGAATTGCACTCTCTTCAATGATAACCTCATTTAGTGTGCCCTCTCTTGTATTACCGGCATTGGGAAAGAGCTTCATATAAAGCGAAGCGATCAGGTCGTTGCGAGTCATTTCCTGTACACTTACTGATGCTTCCGAACCCGAACTAGTATTTTGCCTTAGCAACTCTTCTCTATACTCATCAAGCCGTTTTGAAAGTAGTTCATTAAGAACAACAGCAGTTTCTATTTCAATATTAACAGCCGGGTGAATTTCCAACAGTAACGTAGGCCGTGCTGATAGTATTTCTGCCAGCGTCTCTAACCTACTGGTATGATCTTCAACAAATACGTTTTTCCCGGGCTCAAAGTCTATCCCGGAGATATCTTCATCTGATCCGAATGATGAGGCAAGGAACGTGAAAGGAGAAGATGCAGCTTTGATAAAGATGTTTGATACCGTATACCATATAAGTTTACCGATACTAAACTCGGGATCATCAAGTTGTCCGTGGAGTTCTAGATCCGGCAGCCCGATTTTGCCTTCTCTATCTTTTAATAATGCTAAGCCAAGCTTGAGAGGAAGATTTACCACCTTCTCTCCATCTTCAAAATCCCCCAGTTCAATATTGTCCACCAGTATATCGATTTTCCCATCCAGTTTATTACTCACCACTTTGTATTCCTGCACCACATTCAATTTCCCTTTTGATAAAGGGTAACCTATAAATATTTTTGTGTACGGGGAAAATTGCGACAAGCTCAGGAAGCTAGTGGTGATTTTGGCATTGATATCCGGACTTCCAGCTAAGTTGTCTAACTCCGAAGTGGCATTTAAAATCGCGCCGTCCCTACCTTTTGCACTAAAATCGATAGTAAGCTTTTTATCCATAAGTGATGAAATACCTGCCAGGTCCAGATTAATTTCAGAAAAGGCAGTAGTATACGCCGGGTCGATCGACTCATCAGCAAAGGAAACTTCACCGCCTTTAATCGATATCTTTCCGACTTCCACTTTTATAGTTTCAGCCTGCTCTTCATCTACCTTTTTGTCATCGGCAACAGCTTCAAGATCTTTTTCTTCACTTTTCTCAGGTACAAGTTTCATCAGGGAAAGAGTCCCGTCTTTTTCAAGCTTTACAATTGATCTCGGCTGACTCAGGGCTATTTCATCAACACTTACAGACATCGGTTCTAACGAAAAACTTATTCCTTTAACCAATAGATCTTCCCAACCAAAAAAACGGTCCTTTACGTCATCAGCGACATAAGATAAATCGACTTCAGACAAACTGAGGTCCCCTACGACATCCAAGTCCAGCTTACTTGTATCCTCACTAAGCCTCGCTTTTGCCGTGCTTGTAAGGTTAAGAAGGTCACTCTCAACCAGCAGATTATTATGAAAGACACTGGCTTCGGACCAACTCACATCAGCAGCCAGATCCGCGTCACATGTACCGGCATCTTTATTAAGCACCGTTTTTACCTTACTCTTAAGGTTAAACATGCCACTCTTGACGCGCAGATTATTAAGAGCAAAACTGACCCCGGCTAAACTAGCATCAGCAGTCACGTCAACCTCCGGCTTACCTGTTTCCTCATCAAACACAGCCTTTGCCGTGCCCTTAAGACTGAACAAACCACTCTCGACTTGCATATTAGCGTCTTCAAGATATGGACTTGCCGCTGCAATGTTAAGCTGGTCAACTTTAAACTTCAAATCATATGCACCAGGAGTTGCTTTTACGGAACCGGAAAGATCAATTCTGCCTCCTTCTTCCACCTCGAGACTTGCTAAAAGGTTAGAAACTGAATCCTTTTTATTAGAGATATTTTCAAGCTCAAAATCAAAAGACTTTACGGTAACAGACATTGGCGTCGTTAGGGAATTATCGACCCATTCAATAGTTTGGTTTTGAATCGAAAATTTCCCAATCTCAGCCTGCCAGTCAAGGTGGGGGAGCATTTCAATCCAATTCAAGGTGGACTCTATTGCTCCAATAATATCACGCGGCCTCTTCAGCGGCTTAGGGATAACTTCTGAGGGCGCAGTTTCGGTTTTCGGCACCTCAACCTGTTCGTCCTCTTTCTGTGCAGTCTGTCTACTAGCAAAATGTTCGGTCAGATTCAGACTGTTATCTTTGCTTCTTATCACATGCATGGATCCGCCATCTAAAAAGATATGTTCTATAAGTGCGGTCCCAGCAATGAAATCCAAATTGATCCCGTCAAAGCCGATTTTATCCAGAGATTTAAAAGGTTGCTTCTCGGTTGGCGCAGTCAGGACAATTTTGTCCAAAGAAACAGAAGAATCATGTATCCTCATTTCAGGGACTTCTGCAGCCGGCATAAACCTGTACTTTAATTCAGTTCCAATAGAGCACGACTCAAGCCGTGCGTTGAAGAGGCTCTGATAATACGCGGAATAGGTTCCAGGCTGAAAATTTGACAGTTTGACCGTCCCTGTAGAGCTGAGGGGATTAAACAGAAGGGTTCCCTTCCAACTCAATTCGGTTCCATTCTCTGTCACGCAGTAAAAACTCGGTTCGTTCTTTGCTATCGGATCTGTACTGAAGTTTGTGATTTCGAAACTCAGGTTCTTAATTTCACGCGTGAAATGTTCCGCATTCGCATTGTCCTCAAACTTTATCGCCCCTTTCTGCACTCTTAACACTAGAACATCTAGGGGAGGAAGAGTAAAAAGCTTATTTGCATCCTCAGGCTCCTCGACAACTTCATCCTCGACTATAGCCTCCGAAGCTTTGGCCAACGTCTGCAGGTTCAAAACTCCCTCTTTATTAAGTGAAGCCTTCACATACGGACCGGTAAGAATTAACTCCCTAAAAGTAATCCGCCCCATAAACAAAGTATAGGCATCGTAATTTATGCGAAGCTTATCAAGCCTGACAACAGATTCACCTGTACTGTCTTTTAAATCCACGTCTTCCATAGTAAAGAAGAAATTGAAAGGGTTAAATTTTGCGTGACCGATCGTTAGTGATCCGTTTATTTTCTCCGATACAAGATCAGGAACTACTTTTGTGATAACAAGAGGTACGATGAGATAACCCAAAACGATATAACAAGCGAAAGCTAGAACGCCACAGGTTGCAACTTTGTGTATTAAACTGTACTTGCTTTTCATATTTAACCACCTTTTCTTGTTTTATAGTAAACCACTGCTGATAGTCATTTAGTAAATTATGCGATAATTAACCTCTCCAGCCTATTCTTTTATTTAACAAAATTGTAACTTTATTAGCAAAACACCACAAATAAGATGTCATTTAGGCAAAAAAATGAAAGAGACATCGACTCAAATGAGTCGTACTTTAGTGCCTTTTATAAAAACACTAAAATAATGCGATTTTTTTTTGAATTCATCGGCTCCAGACAAGTCTCAAGCAGAAAAACACGTGATACACTTATAATAAAAGACTAACGCTAACCAAGAATATGACTGTCACATATGATAGATTTCGCTAACACGACAAAGTCGATGGCATGAAGGTTGCTCGTTGAATCAGCAGTCTTATATCTGGTAAACGTTATTAGAGAGGCATAACATTTTTTTAATTTATCATTTTGGAGGATAAAATGAGCCCGAAAGCATACCCTAAATGGATTGTCGTGATGTTCTTTTTAATCGGTATTGTATCGGCAATAGGATTTAGGAGCCTCATATTTTTTGCCAGTTTAAATCCCGAACTTTTCAGACCGGTCTGGTACTGCTCTGTCTTCGGCTACATCCTTTTCTTCGGCTACAGAAGCCACATAAGCAGAAGAAGGCGCTTTGCTCTCCACTACAATGGACTTTTTGAAAAAGTTATAAGAGATAAAGAGCTCGATCGCGAAGATAAAGACAGCTTGAAATACATCCTCAAATCTCTGGATAAAAGTAAAGAGAACTACAACTACATGGCAATTTTTGTACTGAGTATTGTCGCGGTAATCTGCGACATGATCCTTCACGCATAATAGAGATATATTCACGGCATTGCTGTAGCAGCTGCGGCAATGCTTATCTCAAAGATCTAAGCTTTATCCCACTATCATCATTAAATCCTCTACTTCCCATCACTTCATTAATTAATCCCCAGTCACATGCCTTTAATTGAAAATCAGTTATTGAATTATCATTTACTTAAACAACATTCAGAGAATGTAAATATGGGGATTAAGTAGATGTTTAGAAAGTTATTAGTAACCGTTTCAATTGCAGCTTCAGGCTATTCGACACAAGCATCAAACAGCGACATAGCAGAAGGCATGGGGCAAAAAGCAATCAGCGGCGGAGTTAATTTACTGACGGGAGTTTTTGAACTACCTCTTCAAACAGTAAAAGGGTACCAGAACGGATGTGATTATTTTGACAGTGAGTTCGGCTCACGTACCGCCGGGACAGCATTGGGAGTCTGCCGCGGATTCGGGCATTGGTATGCTCGAGGTGCATGGGGAGGAATGGAACTCTTTGGTTTCTGGACAGCCAATCCTCCGCACAATCATGGAATCGGTTTACCGTTTGATTCACAGTATGCATGGGAAATGGGAACTCAGCACAGTATGTTCGAACCGAACTTTGCACAGGGATGCAAACCGATAGCACGCAAGCTGGTTTACGGTGTGATAAACACTTTCGGAGGTGTGATAGAAGTTCCAGCACAAATGATCAAAGGTAGCGGAGAAGGTGATATTGTCGGTGGCCTTGGAAAAGGAGTATGGTTCTGGTTCAGCCGTGAGTGGTATGGTATTACTAGCGTATTCACCTGTATCGTCCCAAATCCCGAAGAGAACCCGGGCTACGCATTTGACGGCTTCTGGCCATGGTCTGCCGTAACCGAATAAAAGTAAATACAGAAGTATCGTTATGGTTTTATCATAGCTGTTTATCTCGCTGGATAAAACCAGATGGCCTACAACTCAGGCTCTTTCATTCCTTTGCATTCAGAGGCCAGGTGGTGTGCCTGGCGGGTTGTTTCCGGCAGACGATATCTGGTAAGACAATTCATCACAATTTCTCTTGCAGATTCAATACTCATCTTGTGACCGGGAGACACGAACAGCGGCTTCACATTGTCACGGCTACGCAATACAACACCAATACACTCATCGTGATCCATTAAAGGAACATACGATCCTTTGGTCTCCGGGACATCATCATATGTACCGATCAACCTACTTTTGGCCACGCCAATAGTGGGAATATCTAGAAGGATCCCCAAGTGAGCGGCAATCCCGAGCCGTTTAGGATGAGCTATCCCCTGGCCGTCACACAGAAGAATGTCCGGAATAATGCTCAGCTTTTGGATAGCGCCTAATACTGCGGGAATCTCGCGGAAGGACAAAAGTCCGGGAACGTAAGGAAATGTAGTAGGACACTTGAATAATACCCTCTCAACAACTTCGAGGGTAGAATATGACAAAACAACAACAGCAGCACGAGTCACGGTATTATTGCATTCAAAGCCGACATCGACTCCAGCGACATATTCGATATTGGCAAATCCATCCCGCAGAACCACACAGCCCCGCAGCGATTCCTGAATCAGCCGTGCCTTACTACATGACACATCCCAAGAGTGATTTATCTTTAACTCAATCATTAAATCAGCCTGATTACGTAGAGTTCTATATTAATCAAAGTTTCAGGGGGGAAAGGAATGTGTTTTTGGAAGAAGCACAACTTTTAAAAATCACTCTGCATTTTTCTGAGGATTTCATCGATCTGGGAGTCTTGAGGCATCTGCCAGTTATCAATTATGGCTTTGCCGTTTTTAATAGCGTTCTCTCTGAGGAGCTCAGAATTATCCATTTCACTTAGGGACTTAAGTGCAGAAGACATCTCTTTGTCGAACGGCATCGTGCTTTTCCACCCCGCTTTGTTCGACATAAATGAAGCATTACCCCGTATCTGAAAGGCAATTTTATCATGGTTGTTGTTATCAATTGGTGTCGCCATATCTTATAGAAATCTATTAAATAATTATATTATTGAACTATCCCTTTAAATTCAGTATCGGCATTCAGAAAATAAAATTTAGCAGTAGTTAATCAAAAAATAAAGTAAGTTATACCTTTTTTACAAAA
>JAUVCU010000129.1 GCA_030590715.1 Lentisphaeria bacterium | reverse complement strand
TGACTTCTCTCCGCTTCATTTGATGGAACAAATGGATGATTTGCAACGTGTCGGTCAAGAACATCAATCTGATTTACATCCTTCAACTTTATGTAACTGTATTTCATCGCTTCAGGAAGATCACAATCAGAATACGAACTCTCTATAATTCGAGTCATAAACATTCTTTCACAATCAACATCCGAGTAAATAATGCCCGATTCATCACTAAACCGCTCATTCTCTTTAAGTAGCGTTCCATTCTCGGCAATCAGGGAATGTCCGCCAAAAACGACATCGGTCGTAGATTCATTAACTCCTGAAGAAGCGTAAACGTATGCAAATAAACAACGCGCACTTTGCTGCAGAACCAATGAACGACGGTAGTCAGCTTTTGAAACGAGTTCGTTACTTGCAGACAGATTAAGACAAACTGTTGCCCCGGCTATTGCGTGGTACGAACTAGGAGGAATGACGCTCCAAAGGTCTTCGCATAACTCAATTGCTATTTTGAAGTTTCGATTGTAATCAAAAATAATGCTCGGCCCGAACGGAACCTCTTTCTCATCGATCATCACAAAATCATTCTTCAGGTTCTTAGCCGAAGAGAACCATCGCTTGTCGTAAAACTCGCGGTAATTCGGATTGTAAACCTTCGGAACAACACCGAGAATTTCACCCTTGTGAATCACCACACCGCAATTATAAAGCGAGTTCTGATAATAAATTGGGGCTCCGACAACGGAAATGACTCCACATTCCTTAGTTTCTTCGGCAATCCTGACAATAGCTTCACAAGCTCCATCAACAAGAACAGACTGATGGAACAGATCTGCACACGTGTAGCCAGTTACAGATAACTCAGGAAACAGAACAACTGCAGAAGAGTTAGCATCAGCTTCCTTAATCAGCTTTATCTGCTCTTCAACATTATAATCAATATCGGCAACCTTCAACTTGGGAACTGCTGCTGCCATTCTATAAAAACCGTACATTAAACTCTCCGTCATGGTTATTACATTCTTTACTTTTCAAGTAAATTACTTCACGTCTATAACGATACAACACAAATACAAACTTTGTTATAACCAGTATAAACAACACTATTTCGTTTCAGCTCTACCGCTCATTGATCTATATAATACAATTCCTGTTATTGCCAGACTCAAACTAAACGGGAGTTGAAATATGAACAGACAGATTCTTCAGCTGACAATCACCGCGTTTTTTATGATCATAAATATTCAAAAAATAGAAGCTTCTATTCCGGTCTACAAAGTTGATAGTTCAATCCATAAAGAAGCAAATGCAGATCGACTTAAACCTTTTAAAATACAATTAAACAAAAATGACTTGAACAAGATGTTGCCGCAGATAATTGAAGGAGCAGAAAAAGGCGATATTAGCTCTTTGACTCTAATGGGCGTCTGCTATGAGATCGGTGTAAAGGTAAAAAGCAACTCACTAGCCTATGCCTACTACTTAACTGCATATAAACTGGGTGCAATAAAACTAAAAGACAAAATAGTCTCGCTACAAAATAGAATGAATTCAAACAGGCTAAGAAACGCTGAAGCTCTAGCAAATAAACTTCTTGCAAGAATACAGAGTAATTCAAAAAACAAAACAGAAAGTTAATTTCCTGTGACACATAAAATAAGTTATTTTTTTTAACACTTCAGCTGTAAATCGATACAAACCAGCACCGATAATAATAGTAGAGGCAGACAAGGAAGTCGGCTTAAAGAATCTACAGAAAGGAGTCTGTATTATGAAAAGAAAACAAAACACCACCTCTGTGCCGTCCTCAAGGCCAAATGGTCTCTTCAGGGAATTAGACAAAGCGATATCAAAATACATTTTTGCACTACGGGCAGTAAAGGTTCCCATAAGAACTGACAATGAAAAATTCAGATAATTATTTTTCTTTTCAGCCGGCGAACTCCCTTAACAAAGAAAGTGCATGAGGGGGATCACGATGTCAGACTATATAAAACTACAGGTAAAATATATACGTTGCTTCGCAAGATTGATGAACATAAAAAATGAAGACCAGGCCGCCATGGAGTGGGTAAGACTAGGACTAGCGCTGGAATTCAGCCATAAGTTCAACTCAAACAGGAAAAACGTTTAGCAACACCGGAAATAAAAAGCTGATGCAAACCTTACTAAAGGTCTACATCAGTTTTTTCTGTTTAAACAACAAAGTTCAGTACATCAAAGAAATAAGTAGTATGCTTTTACCACAATCAGATAACAATGAAAGCCTTCCTAAAAAAATACACCTTAAGAGATGTTATATGTATGAAGTTTCCGATGTAGTGTCCTTCTACTAATTCCAAGTTTTTCTGCGGCATGAGTTCTGTTTCCATTGCACTCTTCAAGAGCCTTCACTATCAATATTTTTTCATTATTATCCAGGTCCAGGCTCGTTGAGTTTAATATCAACTTCGCGTTGACAACACCAGCTTTCTCCCGAATATGAACAGGAATATTTGAGACATCCAGCATATCAGTCCGGCTCATAACGACCATGCGCTCGACACAGTTCCTAAGCTCACGAATATTTCCATGCCACCCGTATGCCGACAAAACACTCAGTGCATCTTCAGTAATATTGTTGATCTCTTTACCATTATCATCAGCAAAAAGATTCATGTAATGCTTTATAAGAAGAGGAATGTCCTCCTGACGCTCACGAAGAGCCGGAAGCTCAATATTTATCACATCCAACCGGTAATAAAGATCTTCGCGGAAAGTCCCTTCAGCGATCATAGCGCGCAGATCCCGGTTTGTTGCCGCTACAACACGGGTATCAGTACTTATAGTATCGACGCCCCCTACCCTTTCAAAACTTCTTGTCTCTAGAGCACGCAGAAGTTTAACCTGAGCCGATAAATCAATTTCACCAATCTCATCCAGAAACAAAGTCCCTTTATCGGCCAGTTCAAAACGCCCTTTCTTCTGTTCGTTCGCTCCGGTAAAAGCACCTTTCTCATACCCGAAAAGCTCACTTTCCAAAAGAGTCTCGGGCAGAGCGGCACAATGAACCGCAATAAAGCCCCCCTTTCTCCCGCTATGCTGATGCAGAGCTTGAGCAATCAACTCTTTACCCGTACCACTTTCTCCCGTTATCAGTACCGATGATTTAGTGGGGGCAATCTGTTTCACGGTCTCCAGTACTTCGTGCATTACTTCAGAATTACCGATTATATTTGGAGCACTAGCCGAGCCTTTCAGCTTACGCTTTAACTCTTTATTCTCGTCTTTCAGTTCTTTTGACTCAACAGCTCTTCTCAGAACAATTTCCAACTGGTCGAAGTTGACGGGCTTTGTAACAAAATCAAAAGCGCCTTTCTTCATCGCGTTCACAGCTGTTTCAACAGAGCCATACGCAGTAAAAACAATACACGGGCACGTCTTCTCTTTTGAAAGAATAGCCTGCAGCACATCCATTCCGCTCGCACCCGGCATCTGCATATCTGTCAGAGCAACATCATAGTCATTACGTTTCAGTAGGTTCAAAGCGACATTGCCGTCTTCTGCCAGTGTTACATCAAACTCAAGTCTTAAAAATTTCTCGAGAACCTCTCTCGTATTACGCTCATCATCTACAATAAGCAGCTTTGGTTTATTCTTTCTTTTCATATGATTACCGTTTATACAGTTTTATTATTATTAACATCGACCACATCACCATTTGCATGCGGGGCTTCCAGATACCGAACTCTCACCCCTTCGCGAGGAAACTTAATCACAAATGCCGTTCCATGCCCGGGCTCACTATTTACCGAGAGTTCTCCGCCATGCTCACGAACAACACGCTCTATCACCATCAGCCCCAGCCCGGATCCGGTTTCTTTTGAAGTGTGATGCGGCTTAAAAATATCGCTGAGCTTTTCTGCACTTATTCCAACTCCCGTATCGGCAAAAACAAGCTCGATAAATTCATCGCTGTAAGTACACTCAATATTGATTTCTCCGCCTTCCGGCATCGCCTGCATGGCATTCTTTAAAATATTGTAAAACGCCTGTTTCAGCTGACTCGAATCTCCCGATATTGATGGAAGCTGTTCCGGCCATACACATTTGACATCGACTGATCTATTTTGAATCTCCGCCTTCATGAAGGTCAACGCATCAACAAGCAGCTCTTTAAGATCAATAGCCAACATATTAGGTTTTGTCGGCCTTATAGCACCTAAAAACTGATTTATAATAGTATCCAGACGTTCGACTTCACTCTTCGCAATATCAAGGAGTTCATTAAGACCTTCTATGTCTACATTTTCAGGGTCAGCAAGCTGCCGCTGCATCAACTGAAGGTGAAGATAAATACTATTCAGCGGGTTTCCTATTTCATGGGCTACGCCTGCCGCCAGCATAGAAATAAAGTGTATTTTTTCAGATTCGACTACTTCACGACTTCGGTCAACAGACTCTGTAACATCATTGATTATCACCGTAGCAGTATCTTTGTGTTCCCCGTAAGGAACAAGATAAAACTGAATAACTCTTCTCATTGGGTACAGTATCTCGATCTCCTGCCTGGAAAGCCTATACCACTCCTCTTTATCTTCTGCTAAAAGCCTATTCCAATCAACTTCTCTGAGGAACTGCGACAACCTCACGTTCTCCAGATCTTCAGGCAAGCCCAAAAGCTCCGACGCCGATTTATTGTGATAACGGATCGAGAGCTTTTTGTCTATTACAATGATCCCTTCCTTTACGGTATTAAAAACTGTTTCCAAAAAACCTTTCTCTCTGAACAGACGGTGAACATATGTTTTTATCCCTTTCGTGTCCATCGAATCAAGTTTATTCATCACATGATCTAAACTGCTTTTCTCTGACATTTAAAACCTCTTTTACCTGATACCTTTTCTGAGTCAACTTGTCACACCGATAAACATAAATATAACCATTAACTATATTAATTTCAAAGTGGGATAAAGAATGAAAAACGGAACAATTTTGCTAGGCAAGCAGTCTTGAAACTTTATTTTCTCCCGAATATGATTTACAACATTTGAAAAACATAAATTTTGTTATATAAAAAGGGAATACCATAAGAAATATAATAAGGAGGAAAACAATAATGTTATGTCCACATTGTGACCACGAAGTCAATGAAGATAGTATTGACTCACTAGAAGGGATCTGCCCAATGTGTGAAGGTTCACTATCGAAATCATCCAGCATGTGGGATGATGCAGGAGAGTATGACCGCGAATACGAGGGAGACGACTTTGATGATGAACTGGAGAGCGAAATTGACAAAGAGCTTAAACCAAAAGGCAAATCAAAAGGCAAAGCTATAGTAATCGAAGATGAAGAGATCAATGTAGACTTCGATGATGAAGAGGATGCTGAAGACTTAGACGAATAGACTCCAGAATCTGACTCAAAAAAAAAGCAACTTTTAGCCTGAGCTAAAGTTGCTTTTTTAGTTATATAGCACGCGGCTAAAACATTAGCTTTTGAGTTTCACATTTAAGCTCAAATACAGCACGTAGACGAATAAGAAACTTACCGCTTGCGGTATAAAGAAACAACATCTTCATAACTCAGCTTATCTCCGCCGAAAATATCCAAAGCACTTCCAATAGTATAGGCCACTTTCCCCTGCCCAATTTTATTGATAGTCTCAATATCTTCCATGGAACTTATACCGCCTGCATAAAC
>JAUVCU010000346.1 GCA_030590715.1 Lentisphaeria bacterium | reverse complement strand
AAAGTGAAAAAGTTGCCGGTTTCACCATCGCAGCTGGCCGAGAAAAACAAAAAGTAGAAAACAAAAAAAAATACCTTAAAGCCGCTAAGCTTTAAGGTATTTGAAATATTGTTTATAAAATGGTGTATTACTTGGCGTAAGTAATCTCACCATCAGAAACAGCAAGGTGTGCCATATCAATATTAAGTTCGCGCTGATAGCGTCGAGCAATCTTTTCTTCTTCGCCACTCATCAGAGAAACACAAATGCCCTTTTCTCCGGCACGCCCAGTACGACCTGCACGGTGAAGGTAATCTTTACTTTTACCTGGGATATCTACGTTGAATATATGAGTAACGCCTTTCACATCTAGTCCACGGGCTGCCATGTCTGATGCTACAAGAACTTTTAGTTTACCACTTCTGAACTGGCTAAGCGTTTTTACACGGTCAAGTTTCTCGCAGTCTCCATGAATTTCACCCGCTTTAATATTGTTCTCTGTCAGGCTACGAGCTATGCGCTTTGCTGTTTCATTCTTATGCGTAAACACAATAGCTCTTTCAGGATTAAAAGCTTTGATGATTCGACGAAGCATTTTCGGTTTTTCATTATCATGAGCCGAAAAGTAAACGTGTTCGATCGTGCTGCAGACATCATTCGCGCCGGCAAGAACATCAACAAGGTCATCTGCAATTGAGTCCGCCACTTTTTTACTCTCTTCCTGAATTGTAGCCGAAGCAAAAATCATCTGACGGCCCTTCATCATTGTACGAAGAAGATTCTGAATCGAATCCAGACTATCGCCGAAAAGCATTTTATCGACTTCGTCAATAACAATGGTTTCTACTTTATGAACTTTAAGTTTCTTGATTTTTACAAGCTCGAGCATACGGCCTGTAGAACCTACGACGATATGCGGTTTTTTCTTAAGTTTTTCAAGCTGGCGTTTTGTAGAAGCTCCTCCGATAACAAGCAGAGACCTCAAACCGTTACCAGAGTTCTGACTTAATCGCAACAATTGATCCTGAATCTGCGATGCCAGCTCATGGGTCGGCGTTAAAATAACAACCTGAAGATCTTTTGTCGAAGTATCGATTTGTGTAATAAGAGGAAGAAGATAAGCAAGAGTTTTCCCGCTTCCTGTATGGGAACTGATATATGCGTCCTGGCCATTCAAAATAATTGGCGCTGTTTTTCTTTGAATAGAAGTAGGAATTGTTATGTTCTCTTTTGAGAGAGCATTTTCCAAATCCTGACTGATTCCGATTTCACTGAATTTCATTGTAGTCCTAATAATTAAGTATTCACTTTTTGCTAGCAAGAGTACACTGAGGCATTCTTTTGTCAACACGCAACATTTTATAATAGTTAAGGACTTGTATCGGGGAGTTTCTTATACCCTAAATAAAAGGTTTTATAAATAGTTTTTAACGGCATCGTAGAAATAGCCGGCCATAACGGAATACCCCTGACTATTAGGATGGATAGGGTCGCTCATCATGGCATTGTCACCGAAAAGGTCTTCCAATACGTTTGGCACAAAAACACATCCGGTATCCCGAACGAGCTCTTCGTATGCATCATCAAAACCACGTCCGAAAAAAGGAATGTCAAGTCCACCGACGACAACCAAAGCTCCACGGCTTTGAAATGTTTGAATAATAGTCCTCAGATTCCTGAATGCGGTATCTTTAGAGATTCTATTTTTCAGATCATTTCCACCGAGAGTGAGCATAACAATTTTCGGGTCCCATTCCAAAACTTCATCGATTCTGTCGAGGGCCATTTCCGTCGTATCTCCGGACACGCCAAGATTAATGATTGGCCGGCCTATCATCTTAGATAATTGAGTAGGATAATCCATGCCATTACTTGCGCCGATGCCGTATGTCAGACTGTCGCCAAAACAAACGATATTCGTTCCCGTAGGACTTGCATTCTTTATCTCGTAATCCGACGGTTTTAACACAATAATTGCAGCAATAACTCCAACTACAATTATAACAATATTCTTTACGTTCATGACTCCCCCAATTTCAAATACATACTTTCTATTTAGTTAAACATAGTTTGATACAATCAATTTTCACCACCACCCTGCCGTTACCGCACAAGAATCTAATAAAAACAAAAGCTCCGCTGAATTCCGCGGAGCTTTTGTTGTGTCCTTACAAAATATCAATTCACTGCAAGTATTTCGGACAGGTCAGCTTCCTGATCACCTGCCAGCTTCACATTTCTTATATCTTCATTACCACTCAACATCTGTTCTTCTTTTTGTTGTTGCTTCTGATGCTCCCCATATGAAATATTCACAGAAACCTGTTTATATCCTAAGTTTTTCAGTTGTTCAGAAAGCTCATCCTTCTGGCGCATCAATTCCTGTTTGGAAGAATCACTACCGACCTCAATAGAAACCTCGATCGACTGATTTTTCAGCTGCAGATACATTCTCATTTCACCAAGAGACTTGGTATTGAAATCCAAGGACAATTTTGCAGTAGGGTCAATATCACTACCGCGAACCATGGTTTTAATATTATTCATTATCTCCTGAATGGAGTTCAAGTTCCGGGCGCTTCCCGCATTAGAAAGTGGGTTCTGAGCAGCCATTTTTGCCGTTGGAGAGAAACTCGAATTCTTCGTATTTATCAAACCTCCACCTGATGGGCCGGTAGTGGTAGCCTGTTCAGGTA
>JAUVCU010000158.1 GCA_030590715.1 Lentisphaeria bacterium | reverse complement strand
TCTGCTCCACCTCCGAAAACGCCGATGATGATTCCTGTTAAAATCCCGATAATAACAACAACGGCAATAAGTTCCAAAATAGTAAAGTTTCTTACTTTTACCTTTTCCATGTTCATTCCTATTTACCGAAAATTATAGTCAGGTTATCGTCCTCTGTAGCAAGATCACCGTCCGGTCCGGCTGATTTCAGAATAAAAGGTCCCCTTCCTGACATCACGTATTCTTTGCCCCAAAAATCCAGCCCTTTGTGATCTGAATCAAGAAACTCTCTCCCTTTAGGGTTCTGGTCTGCTTCTTTTCCTAAAAATTCAGATTCGGCTTTCAAGACTCCAATCAAGGTATGAATGCTCGAAGAGTCAGGTAAAGCACCGTACGTCATTTCATACGCAGAGCACGCATTGGATATTTCTTTCATCGCTGATAAACATTTTAGTTTCTTCACATCATCAACTGGTTTTGAAGTAAATTGAACAACCATAGTGGCAATAACAGCAATGATAGTAATAACGGCCAATAGCTCGATAAGTGTAAAGTTGCGCCTGGATTTCATAGTATTCCTCTGCAATTGTTTATAGTTTTTTCCATGAGCACAGATTATCTGCATCTGCTTTTTTCTTTTCGTAAGGGGAGATCTGCTTGTCTTCATCAAGATCCAGACCGGCAGCAATCAAGTCCTCATCCACATCGTTCGATGACACTCCATTTTCCCCTTTGGAAAAGACGAAGATCGAACCACGCAGATTGTCATACCCTTCATTTTTTGTGTTATAAAAAGAAACGATCCCATCATAGGTGTAATCAACACCGATTACGTAATCATTCCCCCACGGATCCATCCAAGGGTCACGCTCGTCATCAACTTTTGTCTTTAAAAACCGTGAAGCTTTAGGATTGTTCTTCTTATCCGGATTTTTTTTACCGCCGATCAGTGCCTTGATAAACGTCTCGGCGTTTCCTTTAGGCTCTTCACTCTTGCTTATGTAGTCTTCAGTCAGTTTGAAAGGAAGCTTCATGTATTCTGTCTGGTAGACTTTGATCGCCTGAACTATCGCCATAATCTCCTCTTTCGCCTTGGTCTCCTTCTTCTGACCGAGCAGGTCGACCGCATAAGGAGCGGCTATTTTTGCGAGGATTCCCAATATTGCGATAACTACGATCATCTCGATCAACGTGTAATTTTTCTTTTTACAGTCCAACATAAATTTCCTAATTTTAAAAATTAAAATCACAGCCGTATCTACCGCGAAAGTTGAATTATTTATTCCCAATTTTTGATATTATCGAGATTCACATTTTTCTCATCTTCTTCAAGCTTCTCTGAATTTCCACCAAGATCGTTTTTGTTATTCAGGTCGATGTCTGAAATCTGGTCAGCTCCAACCGACCATAAATCGTATGATGAGATATTGAATTTTCCAGGACAGCGGTACATAAAATTGTTTCCGAATCCATCACGAAAAATGTAAGTTTCCTCTGAGCTTGTTGAGTCTTCGATAAGAATATTCTTGTTTTTAAGTTCGGTTATGTTTGCGATGTACTTGTTGGTACTTTTCCCGGAAAGATCTTTCAGCAGGTCAAAATTATTGTCATCTGCCATTCGGGTAGTCAACCTGCCTTGTTCAAGTGATTGCGGAAAGTAGCCCCTGTCTTTTTTAAAATCATTGAGGATCTGCTCGACTATGACCATTGTAGACTCAGTCGCGGCTTCACTGGCACTAATCCCTCCAATTTGCCTAAGACCTATTCCAATCCCGACCAGTATACCGATTATTGAAATAACCGCAATTAGTTCAATAATGGTGAAGCTTCTGATTTGTAAGAATTTACGGTCCATATTCTCCCCCAATATAAAAAGTAATTAACTTCAGTTCTGTGCAATCTTCTCCCCGTGATTATTGATCTGAAATTTTCGGGGCAAAAAAGCTAATTATGAGTACACCGATTGAACTCAATTTTCAACGATTGCATACTAGTCAAACTGCAATAAAAAACAAGAATTACCGGTGTCGATAAAAAAACAGCCCTGAAATAAAATTTCAGGGCTCAAACACGGGTCTAGGAATTAACTTTAGAGTATTTATCCGTCCCGTAAATTGCGACAACTTCGGCTGTGTATAGTCGGTGAAAATCGCTGTTAGGATAACAGCGTTCAATAATTGCAGGATCATTGATATTACTACTATCAAGATCAGCGTGATACAAAACGCGACACTCAATTATCAGTTCTGCTTCGTCATATGCAGGAGCGGCAACTTCAGATGAATCTATCAGCGTCAATCCGCACTCCTTTACTTTGTCGATATTGCGGCCCGACTGTTTTCCGAAAATGTTTATTACGTCATCACTGTAGTTTTTAGGCAACTGGCACAGAGTAAAGTTTTTATTCTCCTCCACAAAATCAAACGTGTAGCGTTGTGGTCTTATCCCGACCGTCACAACTGGTTTGAACCAGAAAGTCCCGAAAGATCCCCAACTGATTGTCATCGAATTAGATTTGTCGGCATCACCACCGGTCAACAGCATCATACCTTTATCCAAAACTGTGAATGCGTTAGTATTAAATTCTTCAATCTCTATCTTTTTGCGTTCCATATTCACCTCATTATTTTTCAATTCGTCAACAATATAGCAACACATTTTTATCTGACAATAACTGCGCGACTCCCAGCTCAATTTTATTGCTTTAAAGTCATTATTATTTTACAATCAGTTATACATGAGCGTTCTGAAAAATAATATTCTGATAAGGTATCCATAATATGCAGAAGGTCGGAGAATATCTGGTAGACCAAGGAATAATTGACGAAGAGACAATTGTAGAAGCTCTGAATATCTAAAGACGCCGAAGTATGGTTACAATCGGAGAGATCGTCCTCCAGAAAAATCTGCTATCAGCAAAGCAGCTTTTTGTTATTCTCAACCAACAGAGAGAAGAAGGAGGGCAATTCGGCTATATTGCGGTAAAAAACGATTTCCTTACAAAAGCTCAGGTGAAACGACTCCTTGACCTACAGAAGACACTCCGAAAACCAGTAGGTTCGATCCTGGTAGAATTTAACAAAGTCGACCAAAAAACACTGGACGAAGTCTGGGGGCAATATCAAAACTATGTGAATGGCGACGAGGCAGCCACCACAACAGAAAGCATTCAGGAAGCAAAAAAAGAAAGAAATATTATTTTCAAAGATATACAATCGACCTGCCCGGTCTGTAAAGAAGCACAGATGCAACAACTGGTCGATCCTGATTGCCACAATGTTATAAAACACGACATCGACCTGAGACCAACTGAATATTCGTGGAATGAGAACATTAGCCAAACAGAGGATCCTATTCTCTTTGATATATGGGAATGCTCAAATTGTCATTTCACAGCCAAGCACAGATACTTTTTTCATCCAACCTGCGAACTGTCGATGAGTGATTACAACTTTGCCAGACGAATGACAAAAAATCTGGAAAGTAACGAGAATATCAAACGATTTTATGACTGTGAGATCCCCCCGGGAATGGACTACATAGTACCTATACTGAAAACCTATCAGGCTATTTATATTCTTGAACAGATTCCGCATATTGTGAGAAAAGATGCCCTACCCGTTGCCTCGCACTATCATCACCTAGCCTGGCTTTTCCGAGGAATTGAGACAAAAGAACAGCTAAAGAAAATCAGAAAATTAGCGGGAAAATTCCGGGATATCTGGCCAGATATCCCAGTAATAGAAGAGGAAGCTTTGGGAAAAGCACTCAAAAGTTATGAAACAGCCTATTATGAGTCAGAACAAGTAGAACGGGATCACTTTTCACATGTCATTCTACAGATAATGGGACGAATAAATATCTACCTTAAAAAACCGGAAGAAGCCGAAGAGCTGTTCAAAGAAACCAGTAAAATACTGGAAAGCAGGATCTTAGAAATAACGAACCAGCTAGAAACAAAAGACCTGTCTGAAGAGCAGAGCAAAAAATTAAATGAAGAAAAAGATAAACTGGTGAAGTTTTTAATGGAAACAGTCAGTTTATTTTCTCATCTCGAAAAGTTCAAGTCATAAGTTGCACTCTAGTCAAAGACAGAACACGGAGTACGCTAATGCTTTAGAAATAGAAAAGCGGAGCCATGCTCCGCAATCCTTTATTTAACTTCAAAAACTTGTGATGTTCGCACAAACAGAAGTTTCTTTCTTATCTTATCATCGGACAGACCAGTCAGGCGGGCCAGAACTTTCTGGTATAACGCCAGCTGCGGGGTATACGTTTCCACAGCACGCCCCAGATCCGACTCACTTTCAATTTGGTCCGTTTTGTAATCGAGAATCACTGCTTCAGTCAACTCCCCTGTACTATCATGGTGAAGTGTAACGCGGTCGAAGAATCCGGTAATCCATTCATTCTCAATAACGACCTCAAAACCTTTCTCGATCCAGACCTCTGAATTGTCAGACGGCAAACTCAACTCATTTTGAACAGCTTCGTCTTTCACACAATTCAAAAACATTTTGACCGCACAGTCATTTAACTCTTTATCAAAATCAGATTTATCCGTCCAGTCTGAAACAACCGATTGAGGGTTAATAGTTTTAAAATCGACAACGTCTTCAAAAATAGCATGAACCGCTGTTCCGAGATCCATTGCTGAGCTCGTCGAACCAGAAAAGACCGTCGATAACTCCACCACGCGTTTTTCCGCGCCCGACGGACTCGTAGCGATAAGTCGTTTACTAAATGACAGATTCAGATTTCTGTCCCGAACTTCCACTTTCTCAGCAGGAACTTGAATCTCATAATGTTCAAACCATGTATCCGAACCGGCCTCGTAGATCTTTACTCCGCCCAATTCTTCAACTCTCGTGTCTTCAATTACTTCGTCACGACACAACGTATCGCGAACAATATCTGCAGAACGGATCGACTCCCCGCTTTTAGGTGGCGGATCTACCAACATGTACAGTGCTTTCGCCGCAC
>JAUVCU010000064.1 GCA_030590715.1 Lentisphaeria bacterium | reverse complement strand
GCTTTTATTCTACACGTTCTCGGTTTACATTCAATCCCACGCAAAGGTTCGTGAAGAGTATCTATGATCTGTTCTGTCAACTCACGCGATTTGTTTAGTAAGCCCTGATCAGTCGGGAATGCAATATCTCCTGGAGTACATGTCGCATCGATCAAAAGCTTGCCTTTATGTGGCGGTGGATCATCATCTGAATCGTCATCCTATTTTTGATCCTCAAGAACTTTTTGCACGATACATTCGTTGTAGTGAGCGAGAACTTCTTCGCCGAGCCGTTTGCGGAAGAGAACATACATTAAAGAGTCAAATGGGGCCTTTTCCTGATATTCGGGGAAGCCGAGGAAGTACTGAAGATACGGATTCTCTTCAATCTGACATACCGCTTCCTGGTCGCTGACTTTCAACTTCTCTTTGAGAATAAGAGCTCCAAGTGCAACTCTCACCGGATATGCCGGGGCTCCTTGCCCTGATTCTGCAAAGTTCTTTGCGTACGATTCTTCAAACTCTTCCCACGGAATCATTTTGGCAAGTTTGACCCAACGGTTATCGCTTTTGAGCTTTCCTCCAAAAGGGATATAGAAGTCTTCAAATTCCGGCTGATGTATATTTTTAGGCAAAATTACTCACTCCACATACAAGGCTTTTGCCTGTAATTTAGCAGTTATTTACCACGAGATAAATCGTTTTTTGACATAGGTGCTTAATAGTAAGTTACTTCGGTTTATTCAGTAGCCTCTGCTTATGAGAAAGTATAATCGAAAAAACATGGTCGACATGGGTTTGAGATTGTGTTTTGACACGCTTGATCACGATTTCATATTAAGACTGTTCAGAAGGAAAATCTCCGATGGAAGCATTTTAAATTTGATCAAGATGTTTCTCAAAAGCGGTGTGATGTCCAACTATGAATTCAAACCAAAGGTCAAGGGCTCACCGCAGGGTGGTTTATGCAAAGCTTTGCATAAGGGAGCATTTTAAGTCCATTGCTGGCTAATGTTTTCCTGCATTACGTGCTGGATCTCTGGTTTGAAAAAGTTGTTAAGCCCTATGCTCACGGATACTGCGAACTGATCCGTTATGCCGATGATTTTGTCTGTGTCGTTCAATATGAGAATGATGCACGAAGGATCGAGAAAGCATTATATGGACGGTTCAATCGCTTTAAGTTGGAACTGCATCCCGAAAAAACTCGGAAGTTCAGTTTTGGTAGGTTTGAGAGAACTAATGCGCAGTCTCAGAAGCGTAAGGCGAATACGTTTGATTTTCTTGGTTTCACACACTACTGCGGAAAGACTCGAAAGGGCTTCTTCCAAGTGAGGCGTAAAACAAGTAAAAATAAGTTCGTTAAGAAGTGCAAAGCGATGACTGTATGGCTGAAGAAAATTAGAAACCAAATGAAACCGAAGGGATGGTGGGATACTCTCAAAGCAAAGCTGAGAGGACACTTCCAATATTACGGAGTGAGTGGCAATTACGACAGCATAGAAGCTTTCTATAACCACACGATGAGAGTGTTGCATAAATGGCTCAATAGACGAAGTCAGAAAAGCAGTATGAACTGGGAGAACTTCAACAAATACATGGGAAGTTATCCCGTACCAAAACCGAAAATCGTACAAAACTTTTACACGTGGTAAGTGTTCTGTGAATTAGACTGAAGAGCCGTAAGTGGGAAATCCACACGTCCGGTTCTGTGAGGGGCATTGATGTTCTTCATTTTAAATGAAAATAAAATTTAGAAAAGGAGAAATATATTATGCCTACTCGACAAAGCTTACTATACCTTGAAGAAAATAGCAGCGTTCTAATTACGGTTATGATTGTCTTAAGATACCTTGTTGGAGCTTTTTTCTTGTTTCTAGCATACAAGAATTTATCAGGCGATGAGGTTATGACGACTGACTTTCAGCGTTGGCAGTTTTCCATGTGGTTCAAGACTTTTACTGGTGTTTGCCTGTTTGCTGCGGGAATTCTGCTTTTTATAACACCCGTGTCATTTTATGGTGGAATTATGATCTGCTTTATGATGGTAGGAGCCACCTATTCTCATCTTAAATATGATCCGCTTGCTACAGCCATTAGTCCGATTGTCTTTTTATGCTTGGGCGCTGCTATTGCTTTTGTATTTCGACCGGTAATCGTTAAACAAATTATAAACACGGTTATACACTTAGATACGTAAAGCATTTAAAGTACTTCAATTGTAAAGTACAATAACTTTTCAAAAAAAATCAGAAACATTACAAATCTTTGATGTTTCTGAAATATACATGTAATGATAATAGGCTAGATTAGGGCAACTTTTAAAAGGAGACTCTATGAACCTCAGATTTAATATTCTTAATAGCAGTAGAGCTGTTCATTTATTCATTATTATTTTAATGTGGGCTGCAATTTATCTACCTCAATTGGGTGGACGGGGAATCGGCCGTAACGAGGGACGCAGAATGATCCCTGCTGTTGAAATGGTCAAAAGCGGAGACTGGGTAAATCCTGATTATTGCGGCACTCCGTACTATAGAAAACCACCTATGATCAACTGGATGATTGCTTCTTCATTTACGCTATTTGGAAACTTTTCTGAATTCACAGCCCGTTTACCAATTGCTCTTTTAATTCTTTTCACCGCATTGATGTCTTACTCTTTTAACCAAAGTTGGTTTAACCGGCCCGGAGCATTTATCCTCTCTGCTATGATTCTCATGGGATTTGGAATGATTGAACGCGGCCGTACTGCCACTATTGAATCTGTTTATACCTGTTGGAGTTTACTCGCCGTCTTTTCATGGTTGAGCTTTCAATTGAAAAACAACAATAAATTTATTGCCTGGATTGTTCCTATGATCTTTTTAGGCCTTGGGATGCTCACTAAAGGGCCGCTTATTCTGCTCGTTTTTTACGTCTTTTCTTTCTCATTCTTAAAACAGAAAAAACAGCTTAAACAACTTATTAAAGTTCCTCACCTTTTGGGGCTAACTATATGTGTCTTAATTTTCTGCAGTTGGTGGCTTTTTATTGATAAAGGTCAATCTGGTGGCGCTTCTTCCACATGGAGCAAAGAATTATTGATGAGACTGAATTTGAGCGGGATCTCATTCTCAAAGTGGTTAAGTCGTTTTTCTGAATCGTTTATTCAGTTTTTGCCGTGGCTTTTCTTTATTTTTGCAATGTTCAATAAAAGCTTGAGAGAGAAAGTATTTTCTTGTTTTTATAATGATCAAAAAGTAATCTTCAAAGCTGGGATTTATGGTTTTTTAATTCCATTTGCTTTGATTAATCTGATGCCTTTGGCTAAACCAAGATACACTTTTCCGGTACTTCCTTCGGTGTTGCTCGCTTCATCGTTAGTTCTTGTGGCTTTGTTATCACGGGATGAATCATCAAAGGTTGTAAGAAAAATACTTTCTATATTTACTTTGGTTACATGCTCTGGCTGTTTTCTATTCTTTATGATCGCTACGCCTTTAGCTCCTAAAGACGAATCCAGAGTACTGGGGCAAAAGATCAGAGAATGTGTTCCGGTAGGGAAACAAATTAATGTTTATGCTCTTATTCAGGAACCATTTATGTTTTATGTTGCCGATAGAACTACGTACCTGAAGAGTTACTCTACCATTGCCGAGTCGGTGGAATATGTATTATTGAACAGCTCAAGACTCGAGGCGGTTAAGACCATATTAGCAGAGAGCAATAGAAGCTGTGTCTTGGTGGATAAATTTCTCGAAGACGACGATGTTTACTATTCCGTCATCAGAATTGAAAAGCAGTAGTGAATCTTTGTGTTGAAGACGACGAATAAAAGAGAACGTCGTTGTTGGCTTTTGTTTTAATTTTTCAAGGGATTACAAGGGGGTGGGACATTTTAAAATAGCATGGTGTGAAGCTCCGTCTACATCAACAATCAGTTCTATTTGCCATTTAGAAAAAGAATAGGTCTATATTCCTTTTAAATCAAAAAGCAGTGGCGAGCACAGCACTCCAAATTTTTCCTATAAAAAAAAGAGCCGCAATAAACCTGGGTAGTTAAGTTAAAATGTGAGTATTTATATTTGATAAGCGCTATCACAAATTTACATCGATAATTTGCCCTTAGTTATGTGACTATATTTACGATCAAAATATGTATGTAACAGGAGACATGATTATGGCAGACAGAAATAAAAAGCAAGCGGAAAATATAGAAGGTGAGTTTTTTATCGATACAAGTTGTATCAACTACGATACCTGCCGCAGGATGGCTCCCGATACTTTTGACCGTGTCAAGAATCATTCTTATGTGTATCATCAGCCGGAAGAGTTACCGGAAGAGTTACCGGCATTATGTGCACTGCTTTCGTGCCCCGTATCGGCAATCGGAACTGAAACACCAAATAAGAATATTAAAAATGCCCAGGAGACATTGCCTATTCAGATAGCGGAGGATATTTATCATTGTGGATATCACTCTAAAAAATCATTCGGTGCGGCCAGTTATCTGATAATTCACCCTCAGGGAAATATTCTGATAGATTCTCCCCGTTTTAACGAATCCCTGCATCCGTGACGTTTTCTCAGATCACGTTGGTTCTTTGAGATCGCACGGACCAAGTTTATAAAAGTTTCTGAGTCCGCCAAATATCCTGATTAAAACTTCATTTTGTAACAGCATTTTTCAAAACACACGCCATCAACCAGTCGCTTTCATGTAAAAAATATGTAATGAAGGCACGACAAGTTAGGCCGGCTTATTTAGCTAGCTATAGTCTTTCCGATTGTTCATTTTTTACGGAGTAGAATTACGCGTATTTTTCATACAATCTGGATATTACTGCGTACCATGCGCAGTCACACCCGAATTTAACTTTGTGATAACCTCCTGATATTACATATTTACATGCAGAATAGATTATGTCCTGCATCACACTTTTTATTCGTCTACGCTTAATATTCATTTTGATAGGTGCGTATGCCTTAAGGGAGACAGCATCAATACCAATTGTCTTGAGCGCATTGAATGATAGCATTGAGAACCGAAGTACAAGTTCATTTGTTGCAAACGATCCAGACGGCAAACGCTCCACATCCATATCAGTCTTAAGCTCGCTATGGAACTGCTCTGATTTTCCGTGATTATGGTATAGATCAATGATAAACTCTGGATCATCCGGTAGGTTTGTCCAATAAGTATTCACCTCAAGTTCCGGTAATAACAGTGAGTTGCCCTTGCGGTCGATAGTCCGTTCTGTTACCTCAAAAGCAATTTCTACTGTAGGTAAATCAGCTCTATTGCCTGGGATTCTGTGACTCGTTGTACCTGTATCGTACATTTTTCCTTCCCGTATTTCTGTTGCTTTACCAACACGTTTGGCAAGTGCAAGCCACTGCTCAAGACACTCCTTCCGCAGATTGTGTTTGATAATGTACTTGTACACAGAGTGAATAACGTAGAAGTTGCCTGCAGCATCATTGCCTGAATCAAGGCGTAAAAGCACCTGGTCAGAGATACCTAATGAGTCCGTCAGCTCAATACACTCCTGCAGGAATTCAGGAGTACCCAACTGACAGTGTTGCGCCTCAGGGCGTAATTCACTGTTAAGCATGTGTCCCTCTGACCCTATATATGCTAACATTGGAGCAAAACCATCGTGTCCCTTGTAGGTGTATGAACATTTCTCTTTTTTTGTCCGGGAGTTGTCCAAAGGGGAAACGTCAACATCAAGTGGAATATAATCTTGATACTGAGTTTCGATCTTACCAAATACTTCATGTTTAAGCAGGTTTGTATTGGCTTGATTTATTAGGGTACGAATTGCTGCTTCACCTGCAATCATACCAAAACGCTGTCTAATTGTTTCAGCTGAAGCTGTTCTTTATATTCCCAAAGCTTTGCGGAATAATTTATTTGAACGGAACATATTGATTGATTCGTAAGAAGATTTTCCCATTGCTAAAAGCCCCAGATAGGCAGGAATGACATCTGATGTGGCTATATCAGGAATCCTCTTACCAGTCTTAACTCCTTTAAACTGATCCATTATTCTGCAACGATAAATAGTTTACCTACTAAAGTGAGTCCACCGTTGGCATTGATTTTCTCTTGAATTTGCGATATTTTGAACTTCATTAGTTATCACCTATTGGGGGAATGGTTATTGCTGTTTTGGTCGATAACAATATACTATACCCCAATAGGTTATAAAACATACGGGGTAGTCAGTTAGCTCCTCCTGTTACAGTGAAAGGCTGAGATTCTTAGTCAGAAACAATGTAATGCCACCAATTAAGCGGCACCTCTGAAGGTTTCTCACAGTAAAACGGTGATATCGAAAACCAATGCCACAATTAACCATCAGTTTTAGAAAAAGTGTGGGTAGGCGGAGTAAACCGCTACCCCGCTAAAACATTTTAGTAGAAAGACGTCACTGATTCAGGAAATCATTATTAAATCGGATTAATTACCTTGGCGGAGCGAAATATATCATTCTTTCTCATATTGATGACATTGCCGACCACGACCAGTGGGCGAATCATTTAAATGCTCAGCGGGTAATGCACGCTGATGATGCGGTTGGTTTGGATATTGAGATTCTGATCAAAGGAACTGATCCATTTAATCTCTACGAGGATACTTCAATTATTCCAGTTCCCGGACACACAAAAGGTTCTGTTGTTATCAAATATAAATCCAGTTTATTTACCGGTGACCATTTAGCGTGGTCAGATTTCGACAAACGTTTGATCGCGTGGATTAACTACTGCTGGTTTGACTGGGATACACAAATTGAATTTATGGAAAAGCTTGTGGAGTTATCATTCGATGCCGTTTATCCCGGGCACGGCAGAAGGATAAAGCTTGAAACTGAGCAGATGAAAACCGAAATGTCCCGCTGCGTCCAGTGGATGAAGGATAATTCTAAATAAAATTGCTTGAACACTTTTAAGTCAGTTTTTGTGTATTATTTACCACTATTCTCAATCGGCCATAAGTAAGTATGCCCAACGGGCTATAGTATTTAAACCTGAATTCGTATAGTAAGTGCATAACCTCTGTATATGGCGAAAACGCAACACCTTTGTACAAGAAAGAAGGCTTAGGTGTAGAATAAATAGCCATCACACTATTTACGGAGGTCAAAAATGAACTACGAACACCTAAGCCTTGAAGATAGACATTATATTGAGAAAGAACATAAGAAAGGAATCTCGCAGAATAAAATATCAAAGTCACTAAACCGCAGCTAGGGCACAATCAGCAGAGAGATATCGCGTAACAAAGGACTTAGAGGGTACAGGTATAAACAGGCATATAGCTTTGCATAATTGCGTCAAAAAGAGAAGTCAAAGTACATCAAGCTTACCGGTGAGATTAAAGAGCACCTGAATAAATGCATTGAAAAGGATTGGAGTCCAGAGCAAATAGCAGGCAGACTTAAAGAGAAGGGTGTTTTTAGCCTTCATCATGAAACGATTTACCAGTATATACTCTCAGATAGAAAAGCTGGGGGGACGCTCTATAAGCATCTTCGTCATCAAAATAAGACATATCGCAAACGCTTCGCCTCCGAACGCAATAGAAGAGGCATTCCCAATAGGGTTGACATTGATGAGAGACCAGAGGGGGCAAACAATCGTGAGCGGATTGG
>JAUVCU010000354.1 GCA_030590715.1 Lentisphaeria bacterium | reverse complement strand
GTTATCTTGCGACATCGTAGGTAGTCTTGAAGGAAAATAAGCAGCAATAAAATATAAGAAACAGCAAGTATGGTATGTCGTGTCCTCCAGCCTTCATTTATAAAGTCGGGAGGATTAAATACAATAGTTTGAGTGATTATTAAAAAACTCCAAAACTGAACTGTAATTCTATCTTTAGCATATTTATAATCTGAACCTTCTTTCTTTGAAGATAGTAGAGATTTATATTTTTCGATTTCTTTTTCTGGTATTTTCATGATTATCTTTGCAATTAACGGTTGAATTGACGATACGAGGTACGCAGTGTCGTCCAATGATTGGTTAAATTAATAATTGTGCTTCTATGGTGTAAAGATGGTTGTTAAATTGTCGGATTCAAATGTACCAGTACAGAACAATAAGAGTTTCACTATAAGTCCTGTCTAAAATATCCCTTCCTATCGGCTGTCTACATTCCATAACGACTGCTGTTACTGGTTGTTTTCTTTACTTTTCCCTTCACAAACAACATCTCCATCTCCGGTCTGTTCCGGTTATGATGCTTTGATAAATCCTTTTTCTACACTAAATACATTATATATATCAGGTGGTGCCCGCTCAGGTTTAACATCGATGCTTAGTCCTTTCATAACCCCTATCCGACACACTGGACAAAGCATATCCGCAGGAGGATTATCCTTATCCTCTTCCACTTCTTCCTTATCACACTCTTCAGGAAAGAGACTTTTACATATCTCAATTTTTTCGCTGCGGTTACTTCCACCATAAATGCCATACATTCTGATTTTTCTAAACCCTTTCGGCAACACATGAGTCATGAATGATCCAATCAGCTGGTCCGGAGTCATTAGTATTATCTCATGCAGCGCAATGTTGTGTCTATCTCTTTTTCTATAGTTCTTACAGTCCAGAGATATGATGTCGTTTCCGGAGATATCTTTAATTCTGCTGTTTCGTATGGCAACACAGTGAGTATAACGGCCTATGTACTCTATAACTTTCTTCGGTCCTGAAAACGGTTTATGAATATTCACATTCCAGAGTTTTGCACATGCTGTATTATTAATAACCTCAACTTGTTCCACGGTCGGAGACAGTCTCCTATCTGAATTGCATTTCAGTTTGTTGTTTTTCTGAAGTTTAATAATTTCACGGGCAAACTGTTTTTTAAACGCTTCCTGCAGATTGACCACATTAAGCAGATATCTCGGAGGACAGTGAACCCACTTTTTCCGATCACAACTCAGACCTCCTCCTGTTATGAGCATGTGAACATGAGGATGAATCTGCAGTTTCTGACCCCAGGTGTGTAAAACCGCTATGATTCCCGGCACAACACCATATTGCTTTTTCATCTGACGTAAAACGACTTTAGATGATGCTGCAAAAATAGCTCCGTAAATATGCTCCGCACTATACTTTGCAAAAACATGATACTCCTGAGCAATCGTAAAGACCCCGTGGAAGTACTGAACGGGAAGAACTTCACTGAGCCTTTCTTTTATCCATCTGTGCTCTCTGATTCCCTGGCATTTCGGACAGTTCCTGTTGCCGCAAGAATTGTATGCAGGACATTCATAATCACAATTCGGACAACGATCAATATGTCCTCCCAGCATTGATGTTCTGCACCTGCTCAGGTCATGGAGTGCTTTGCGCTGCTCAAGACTCATCGGATGACTGTATTCATAGGCTTTTCCATACCTTCTGAATACTTCACCTAAATCAAATTCTGTTCTTCCTGTATCCATACACAACCTCGTAATACTTAATTATATCACGTGGTTGTACACTTGGAAGACTACGCTGAAGACTAAAATATATTTGTGCTATCTGTAATATTAGTATTAATTTAACTATTAAGTGACGGTAAGTTTTTCCTTATATCGACATATTGAAAAGGTAAAATGTACCGTTCGAATTTATTATTTTAAGCAGAAGTTCTGCTTGCACAATATGAGGACATCTAGACCGATATCCTCATATTGAAGATTAAGAATAGGTGTTCCTGTCCGATATTGCCATATTGATGATGATAAAAGAGCATCAAAATATTTTTAAAAATAACCTCTCACCTGCGTAATTACACACTACTTAGATAATTAAATATAGCTTATAATGTAATATTGATGCACAAAATCTTAATCGCTGTTCCGGTTAAGTGTGGGGGGCCGTTAATCCTCAATAGCTGCGTGAGCTGTCGTAGTTCAAACTTGAGTTTGGCATCATGAAAACGCAGGCTGAAGCCTGAACTACGACAGCTGATGCAATCGTCGGAGTTATATACAGCTCAAAGGGATGATACAAGATATGGCTCCGTTGAAATCCCACACTTAACCGGAACAGCACGAAATCTTAACCCGAGCACTCTGGAGGTGTGGAATGAAACTTTTAGATCAGGTCCGTTATAAGATTCGAGCGAAGCATTACTCTCTGAGTACTGAAGAGTGTTATGTGAGATGGTGCCTCAACTACATTCTTTTTCACAACAAACGGCATCCGAAAGATATGGGAGCCAAGGAAATCGAAGAATACCTGACTCATCTTGCGGTCAACAATAAGGTTGCGGCTTCCACACAGAATCAGGCTATGAACGCATTA
>JAUVCU010000185.1 GCA_030590715.1 Lentisphaeria bacterium | reverse complement strand
GAATTCGAGTGCTCCGAAATAGTCGGACGGAGGTTTGAGAATATCGACGACCATGCCGGTTATTTGCGCGATGGAGGCTGCTCGAAAATCATTGAAGTATTAGCTAAGGTTGCTATTTCTGATAAAAAGGTATTTCTGGTTTGCCGCAATAACTAGGTTATGAGGTTTCAAATGATTACAGATACATCTAAAAGAAGGTATGAGCTTGACTGGCTTCGCATATTGGCCATTTTGGTCGTTTTTCTTTATCACAGTACCCGATTCTTTAATCTGGGTGACTGGCATGTTAAGAACATCAACACTTTTGTCTGGGTAGAGATATGGAACGTTTTTGCCACCCGTTGGTTGATGCCTCTCTTTTTCATCATCTCCGGCGCGAGCTTATTCTATTCAATCGGGAAATCCAGCGGTTGGCCGAGGTTCTATGTCGATAAGTTTCTGAGACTGATGATTCCGGTCTTGATCGCGTCGGTCACGCACAGCGCCTTGCAAGTATACCTGGAGCGATTAACACATGGTCAATTCTCAGGATCATTCTTTTCATTTTTACCCGAATATTTCAACGGTGTTTATTTGGGGATAGGCACGCCGGGGAATTTTGCATATCACGGGATGCATCTCTGGTATCTGTTCTTTTTGTTTTTCTACAGCCTGATCTGCTATCGCTTGTTTATTTGGTTAAAAGGAAGCGGACGGGAGATTCTGAATCGGATCATGACGATGTTTGCAATACCGGGATTGATGTATATATGGTTTTCAATTCCGCTCTTGATTATGAAAGTTCTTATTCCACAGGCTGTTTTGAACGTTGGCTCAGGCGGTTGGGGGTTTCTGTATTATATCTGGTTCCTGATCTCAGGATTCATGATTGCTTCCAGTGACCGGCTCCAACAACGTATTATGAATCAGCGCTGGATTTCTTTTTTACTTGGAGTGATCTTATCGGCCGTATACCTATATCAGTTGTTTAGCCCATCACGTGTGGTTTTCCCGGCCTGGATCAGCGATTGGATATATACCCTGCTCTCCTTTTTCAGTGCCTGGAGTTGGTTATTTGCCATCCTCGGATTTAGTATGAGGTCTCTGGCTTTTGATCGTCCTTTCCTGCGATATGCCAATGAAGCTGTGCTGCCTTTTTTTATTCTTCACCAGAGCGTCCTGTTAGGAATTGGTTATTTTGTTATGACTTGGGAGATTCCTGATACCTTAAAATGGGCGATTGTTTTTACCAGCTCCTTCATCGTCATCATAACACTTTATACGCTCCTTATTCGTAAACTTGATCTGTTTCGCTTTTTATTCGGGATGAAGACAACCCATCTTTTCTTCAATATATTTCGGAAAAAGAGCGTTTTTATTATTTTGCACGTGGTGTATATTTGTTTACTCGTATTTGCAGTTGTCAATCAAATCACCGGAGCAGGCCGAGACCTCTCTCCAATGCCGTTAATGTATGATTCCGGACAGGATATTGTTTTAAACGCCGAATCGATCACCAGCCGGTCGTCCACCGGTGTTCATGTGGTCAAAGATAAAGAGGCTTCGATCGGTCAGGCGATTGAGTTTTATTCAGGGGCGAATCAGCGGGCCGAATCCCAACCAACGGTTTATGTCGAGATGGATTTTTCAGCACCTGCGGGCCGCTATATCGTCTGGTTAAGAGGCAAAAGCGATATAAATAGCGGCTATACGGATTCAGTTTGGTTGCAAGTAGATGATCAGATCGGGGCTCAAGGGAGAAGTGTCCGGTTGGGGAATTGGCTGGATGTTCATCCGGCAGGCGTCTACGGCTGGGCAAGTGATACCGATGATCCCATTGCCATCGAGTTGAAGCATACCGGAGATCACACGATCCGTATTCAACCGCGGCAAACACCTCACCGGATTGATCAAATCTGGTTGAGTCGATCGCAGCATCGAATCCCGAACACGTTTAGATCTATAAGATGAAGGTAGATGATAGGAATTTTGGTTACGTTCTGATTTAGATAATACAGCTGAAAAATGATCAAGTATAACAAAGGAATCATTATGTTTAAAGAACTAAAAGAAATAAATTCACGCCCTTCACCTTTTCAATTTTATACTGCTGATGAGCTGTGGACAAATGAGCATACATCAAAACAAATGCTCGAATACCACTTAAATGAATCAATTGATGCTTCATCCCGAAACAAGAGCTTTATTGAGAGATCTGTGGAATGGATTGTTTCTCATTTTGGAGTGGATAATAAAACCGAAATTGCAGACTTTGGCTGTGGCCCAGGACTTTACACAATTAGACTGGCAGAACGAGGTTCAATTGTTACCGGCATTGATTTCTCAGAAAATTCCCTGAAGTATGCAAAACAGGTAGCTGATAAGAAAGGATTCAATATAAATTATGTCCATGCAAACTATTTAGATTTTGAAACACCTGACAGTTTCGACCTTATCATAATGATCATGTGTGATTTTTGCGCGTTAAGTCCGGAGCAAAGAAAAAAAATGCTCTCAAAATTCAATTCATTATTGAAACCGGACGGTTCTGTACTGCTTGACGTGTATTCAATAAACAGTTTTAACCAGAAAGAAGAATCAGCAACCTACGAACTGAATCAATTAAATGGATTCTGGTCTCCGGATGATTATTATTGTTTTGTTAACTCATTCAAATACGAAAAAGAGAAAGTAATACTTGATAAGTACACAATAATTGAAGAATCGCGAAAGCGTGTTGTATACAACTGGTTACAGCATTACAGCAAAGACTCACTTAGAAATGAATTTGAAGAAAATGGTTTTAAGGTAGAAGAATTATACTCAGATGTTGCAGGTAAGACCTTCACTTCTGAATCAACAGAAATTGCTATTGTTGCAAAGAAATTATAAGAAAAAGCAGACACATAAGAAACGTATGCACGCGGACAGCCAAAAGCTGCGTCGTTCCTTCGTCGCTTTGCATCTTTTGTCTGCCGGTGATGCATGGCGTTTAAAGAGATTATTTGCTGAAATATTAATAAAAAGAAAGGTGCTAATTATGTCTAAAAAAGGTGTTGAAAAAAGGCATTCAGAAACGGCCATATTTGCCGCACTATATAGAGCCATTGCAAACAAAGAGTATAAAAGAGTAACATAGCTTTTTAAATCATATCAGGAGGTTTTTTATGCATTGGGTCCTTCTATCCATTGGTATTTTGACAGAGCTTGGTGGTTCAACCTGTATGAAATTATCAAACGGATTCACCAATTTATATGCTTCAGTTTTGACATTTGTTTTTTGGGGTATCTCTTTCAGTGTTTTTATATTTGCCTTAAAACACTTTGACTTAAGCTTTGCTTATGCAATTTGGGCAGGTTTGGGTATATTGTTGGTTTCAATAATGGGGATGACATATTTCAAGGAACCAGTAAGCATGTTGAAAATTATATCAATTTTTATTATTGTTATAGGCGTAGTATTGCTAAATATGAGTGAATTTATCCAAAATCAATCATAATAAGATTCAGCTATCAAAAGGTACCAGCAGACCGCAAAAAACCGCGGTTGCTGAACCTTGGCATTTTCGGCAACGAGAGAGATATCATGGATAAAGCATACGTTCACGGATATGACTCAAGAGAAAACAGGCGTCTACAAGATCAAGCCAATACTTTGGTCGAACTCTTACATTCCGACACTTCTTATCAGGCCGGAAGCCGGG
This sequence comes from Lentisphaeria bacterium, assembly GCA_030590715.1. Lineage (GTDB taxonomy): Bacteria > Verrucomicrobiota > Lentisphaeria > Victivallales > JAUVCU01 > JAUVCU01. The sequence continues at coordinate 839 of JAUVCU010000185.1, read as the reverse complement.
TTTTGGAAGCCGGTTGTGGAGTTGGCGCTCAAACAGTTACTCTCGCTCGCAACAGCCCGAATGCGTCGTTCATTTCTATCGACATATCCGGGGATTCTATTACCGAAGCCAAAAGAGCTGTGGAATATGCGGGCTTTAGCAACGTTCAATTCCAACGAGCTGACATTTTCAATTTGAACTTTGAGCCGGAGTCTTTCGACCACGTCTTTGTGTGTCATGTTTTGGAGCATCTTTCTCGACCAGATAACGCCTTGGCTATACTGAAAAGCCTTATCAAGGTTGGTGGTACAATCACTGTCATTGAAGGTGATCATGGCTCGGCATATTTTTACCCTGATAGTGAAGCCGCCCACATAGCAATACAATGCCAGGTCGAACTGCAGAGGCGGGCCGGAGGTAATGCGATGATCGGAAGAGAGCTGTACCCACTCTTGAGGGAAGCGGGATTCAACTCCATTCATGTTTCTCCACGAATGGTCTATGTTGATTCCGGCAAACGCGACCTTGTTGACGGTTTCACAAAAAACACGTTTGCGACGATGATCGAAGGCATTCGTAACGCTGCCCTTAAGGCTGGGTTAGTCGATCAGATCATTTTTGATAAAGGCATCCAAGACTTATACAGAACAACAGAAGCCGACGGCGTTTTTTGTTATACGTTTTTCAAGGCGTTTGCAGCCAAGAAGTGAGATGCCGAACAAGGCGGGTGCACCTGAGCGCGGGGGCCGGGCCGTTTAGGAAGTTTTTGGGTTTTAGCTAAGTTTTGGTATTTAGCCAGTTTTGCGAAAGCACTTGCGCCAGGTGAACCGCAGCGAGAGAAGATTAATGGATAAAATGAA
>JAUVCU010000294.1 GCA_030590715.1 Lentisphaeria bacterium | reverse complement strand
TCGGATCGGAATTCCAGCTTCTTTTGCGGCCGCGGCAACTTCGAGAACGCGGTCTTTAGAACCGATATTTCCCGGATTCAGACGAACACCATGAATTCCAGCTTCAATAGAAGCAAGTGCAAGTTTATAATCAAAATGAATATCGGCGATCACAGGGATCGGACTTTGTTTTACAATTTCCGTCATAGCAGCCGCTGCTGCTTTGTCGGGCACTGCAACACGGATAATTTCGCATCCGGCTGCAGCTAGTTTGTTGATTTGCTCAAGTGTAGCATTGACGTCACGCGTATCGGTACAAGTCATCGACTGAATTGATACCGGGGCTCCGCCACCAACCAGAACTCCACCTACGGAGACCTGGCTTGTATTTTCTCTTGAGTACATTTTTCTCCTACTCTGAAAGAACGACCTCAAAGCTCTGCGCCTCATCTCCTCCATTACCGATTCCGAAGACTCGCATTACATCAAAAACAGTAACGTAAAGCATGAAAGATATAAGAAGCATAGCAAATGCGTTCATTAAGGGATTAATAAGTTTGCCAGGAAGTGGTCGGCGAATAACCATTTGAATCAACGCCATTACGATGTGACCACCATCAAGCACGGGTAGCGGAAGCAAGTTCAGAATTCCCAAACTGAATGTGATAAGAACAATAAATCCAAGTCCCTTAAGGTATGAGCCGTAATAAACAACATTACCAATGGCTTTCACAATACCAACAGGTCCGCTCAGGTCACTTAGTTCCAGAGATGTTTTACGTTTCGAAAAACCAGCTTTATTCATCAGCCCGACACCAATTGCCGAAACAGTTCTATAACTGTTTTTAACAACATCTACCAGTTGTTCTACCGGTGTTGGGTAATGCATATAATTTGGTTTGAATCCAAATTCATACTGTTTCACCTGTTTAGATGCCAAAGCAATTTCCTTCGACTCTCCATCGCGCAAAACAGTTATTTTAAACTCTTTACCCTTTGAGCCTTTCACGGCTGTAGTAAACTGTGGATAACTAACCAGTTCTTTTCCATTCACTTGAGTTATGATGTCTCCGGCTTTAACACCAGCAGATTGTGCGGCTCCACCTTCAACAAGTTCTTTAACTTCCAGCTGTAATTTATATTTAACAGTAAAGCCCGACTCAGAAGCCGAATCTTTTGCTGCAATTTGTATTTTGTCCAAAGCAATTTCTTTGCCGTCACGCTCAACAACCAGGCTCACCATTGATTTTTCTTCTTTCTGACTAAGAGCCAATTCAAAAGCATCATGGTTTTCGATCTCTTCGCCGTTAAGCTTTACAATTCGGTCTCCATTTTTCAGACCACTCTTCGAAGCGTTTTCCTTAACATTTTCAACAATAAGTAAGTATTCCATGCTATGTGAAGTACCGACCATATAAACTGATTGTCCAGAATAAGCAGCGTCAAATTCAGGGATTGTTACCACATCCCCATTTCGTTCCACAACCATAGTAAACTTCTGCTGTTTAGAAGGAACCAGAACTTTTTCAAGATCGATAAGATCTGCGATTTTCTCACCGTTCATCTCAACGACTTTATCACCAGCTTTAACTCCAGCTTTATATGCCGGGCTGGCAAGCTTAGGATTAACGATTGCAGGGATTGAAGGAGTAAACCAAGGCAGTGAATATTTAGCCAGCTGGCTTCCCGCAAATTTAGGATTTTTCTCAGGTTGGTAAGAGATTGTCTGCTCTTTACCGTCTCTCTGGTAAGTCAGAGAAACTTCACCGGCGCGAACAAGGAATTCATTGATGAAACCTTTCCACGTGTAGTTAACAGTCTCACCGTCAACTTTAGTAATCACATCACCTGTGCGAAGCCCGGCTTTGTAAGAAGGAGCACCTTCCTCAACTTTTTTTACTGTTATTGAATCAAGAACCGGAGTTTCTTCCGGAGCACCACATGTCCATACAATACATCCCAGAGCAAGACCGAAAAGAATATTAAAAAGAGGTCCGGCAACAGCCGTAATGATACGGTGGCTTGGTTTTCCCGGAGGAAGCGGATTTCCGTCTTCATCTACAATATCAGCACCAGTAGCATCAACCTGCGGCAGATCAACGTAACCTCCAAATGGGAGCCATCCGATACGATACTCAACACCATTTACTGTTTTTCCCCAGGCCTTTTTAAATCCGATTGAAAATGCATTGATATGCAGTCCGCACCATTTAGCGGCTAAGAAATGTCCCAGTTCGTGAATGAATACGCAGAAACTGAAAAAGAAAAATACGAAAAGGACTACTCCGATCATGTTGAGAATGCTTAAAAACATTTATTGCTCCGTTATATTAATTTAAATTATTATTACTTTATAAAGCCGGCAGCGGCTTCGCGGGCCCATTGGTCTGCCGATAGTATCTCCTCGAAATTTGGAGAAGTGATCACCTCATGTTTTGCCATCGTCTTTTCAATGACCGTCCAGATATCAGTGAATCCCATGCGTGCCGTACTGAAAGCTTCCACAGCTACTTCATTTGCGGCATTCATAACAGCAGGCAACGTACCGCATTGACGAAGAGCTTCATGAGCAAATTCCAACGAAGGAAAACGGCTCTGGTCCGGCACTTCAAAAGTCAGTTGTGAAAATGTTGTAAAATCCAAAGGCTCAAGAGTACCCGGAAGTTTATGAGGGTACGTCAAAGCGTACTGGATTGGGAATCTCATATCAGGCGAACTCATTTGAGCAAGCATTGTTCCATCTACGAATTCAACCATAGAATGAATAACCGACTGCGGATGAATAATCGCGTCAATCTTGTCTCCGGAAACATCAAACAGCCAGCGGGCCTCAATAATCTCCAAAGCTTTATTCATCAAACTTGCCGAGTCGATTGTTACTTTCGGGCCCATATCCCACGTAGGATGTGCCAAAGCACTTTCGTATGAGGCGTTGCGAATCTCTTCGATAGTGCTGTTTCGAAAAGCTCCACCACTTGCCGTTAAAATAAGGCGCGAAACATCTTCTTTCTTGTGTCCTTCAAGGCACTGGAAAAGAGCACTGTGCTCGCTGTCGACCGGAAGCATTTTTACGCCGTAGCGCGCGACTTCTTTCATCACCAGTTCTCCGGCCATAACCAGAACTTCTTTGCTGGCAAGTGCGATGTCTTTACCCGCACGGATCGCCTCAAGAACAGGAAGAAGGCCTCCTGTTCCGACAATAGCGCATAAAACAATATCAACTTCAGGAAGTGTAACCAGCTCGAGAACGGCATCCATCCCGG
>JAUVCU010000303.1 GCA_030590715.1 Lentisphaeria bacterium | reverse complement strand
ACCTACGTGAATGTTATTTTAGATTTGATTCTGCCAAGGCCCATAATCCTGCTAAAAAGTGTCTTTTTCGCCCTAGCTGCAATATTGATATCTACTGATGCCCCATCCATCATTTCAACTTTATTCGTCGCATAAAGCTTTTTGATCCTCTTATTTGCCTTTTCTATTTCACGGTTCAACTCGGCAAGGTTTACGTACCTCTTTTTCTTTGCCGGAAGTTTCCTCTTTGCTTTTGTTAAAAAATGGAATTTTGAACATATAGGCCCTACTGCTGTTTATAGTTTACATAAAAACTACAAAGCATATTTCAGACCTGAATTGTTGAGGACATATCTATTTTGAGAAAAACTTAGAACAGGCAAGTTTATAAAACAGAACTTTTCTACTAGTAATCGATGATGCTGTACTGGTAGCCCTGCTCACACAAAAACATTTGACGTCGCAGAGAAAACTCCTGCTCCACCGTATCTTTGCTGACAAGTGTATAAAAATGCGCCTGATTCCTACCTGATTTTGGTCGTAAAATCCGACCTAGACGTTGCGCCTCTTCCTGCCTGGATCCAAAAGTACCGGAAATCTGTATGGCGACGGAAGCATCCGGCAGATCTATGGCAAAGTTGGCAATTTTCGAAACGACCATAACCGAAATATCTCGTTCTCTGAATGCTTTAAAAAGCTCTTCACGTTTGTCGTTCGGAGTCTCACCGGTAATTAAAGGGACGCGCAGAACAGATGCTATTTCATTCAACTGGTCCAGAAACATACCGATAATCAATATTTGTTCGCCACGGTGTTTTTTGAGCAGGTCATTTACCACAAAACTCTTATTCACATTTTTAGATGAAATATTAAATCTGGTTCTCTTGTCCGAGTCGATGTAACGCCATTCCGCTTTTTCTTCAAGAGGAATTCGTATTTCCGTACATTCAGCACTGGCGATCCACCCCTGACTTTCCAGTTCACGCCACGGAACATCCGCTTTTTTAGGCCCGACAAGAGCGAACACTTCATCTTCCTTCTTATCCTCTCGGACAAGTGTTGCCGTTAACCCTAACCTTCTTCTGGATTGGAGTGCTGCCGAAAATTTAAAAACCGGAGCGGGAAGCATGTGAACTTCATCATAAATGATCAATCCCCAATTCTGGCTGTCGAACAGCTCAAGATGCCTGAACTCTTTTTTGGAATTTGTCCGGTGAGTAACAATGCTGTATGTAGCAACGGTAACCGGCTTAATCTGCTTTGTCGCGGCCGTGTACTCTCCGATCTGATCTTCCGTCAATTGAGTTTTATCTCTTAATTCATTCTTCCACTGTTTAACAGCAGTCGTACTTGTTGTGAGAATAAGAGTCGATTCATTCACCAGACTCATTATTTTTGTCCCGACAATCGTTTTCCCAGCTCCACACGGCAGAACAACGACGCCCGACCCACCTTCGACTGTACCATCGGCATAAAACTGATCCGCGGCTTTACTCTGATAGTCCCTAACATGAAATGGAAAGCCACCGAGCGTCGTATCTCTCAAATCAACCTTTAGAGGGTTTCCCTTTCTATAACCGGCATGATCCTCTACTGGATATCCAAGTCTGATAAGACGCTGTTTTAATTCACCACGAAAGCTTTCATCTATAAGATATGTGCGGGGCCCGTCACGCTTGATTATTAATTCCCAAATTTGTGGAAGCTTTGAAATCTTTTGCGCAAGTTTGAGTTCTGTAAAGGTCAGGTAGTATTTTCCGATACTTTGCGTCAGCCTTATTTTTCCATACCGGTCATAAATTTCATTCAACTCGGAGACAATAGCTTCAGACACTGCCATTTTGGAAAATCGAGAGAGAGTATCGATTATACTTTCAATGTTTATCCCATTTGAACATGCGTTCCAAATAGAAAGTGGGGTTATCTGAAATGTGTGAATATGTTCGGGTGTTTTTGTGAGTTCCGAAAACCGTACCAGTTCACTTCGTGCTTCAGCATAAAAACGATTTCCCGCCTCAGCCAGCACACTCATATCTTTTTGAACTATCAATGGATTTTCGGGATTGAACTGCATAGTGAATATTAAATCCTGAACAAGAAATGCCGAATATCGAAGTGTTAATCTTCCACGTAATATGTGAAAACTTCAATATTCAAAATCCCTTGTTCTGTGTTCGTTATTCTAACGAAGGTTAAGAACATCCTGCATGTCGTAAAGACCCGCATTCTCGACCTTTGAAAGCCAGCGAACAGAGCGAAGCGCTCCTTTTGCAAACGTGTCCCGACTTGATGCTTTATGAGTCAGTTCAAGTCTTTCACCGTTTGTAGCAAACATCACCGTGTGATCTCCAACAACATCTCCACCGCGAACTCCGTGCATTCCGATTTCGCCTTGTGGACGTTTACCAACGATACCTTCACGTCCATGAACAATCACATCGTTGTATTCTACTCCGCGACCTTCACAAGCGCGTTCACCAAGTGTAACTGCTGTTCCGCTCGGTGAATCAAGTTTTTGATTGTGGTGCATCTCTACAATTTCGATATCGTACTCGTCATCTAGAATTGCTGAAACCTGTTGTGTCAGGTGAAAAAGAAGGTTAACTCCAACACTCATGTTGGAAGCAAAAACAATTTTAGCGCCGCTATCAGCAAGTCTTAGAAGACCGTCACGTCCCTCATCACCAAGAGCCGTTGTTCCGATCGTAACCGAACAACCGTTTGCCGCAGCAGTTGTTGCATTTTCGATAACACTTCCTGTACTGAAGTCGATGATCGCGTCTGCGTTTTTTGTCGCAGCGTCAACATCTGTAGTAATCTCAACACCGCAAGGTTGAAGCCCTGCAACTGATGCTGCGTCGATTCCAAGCATTGGAGATCCAGACCATTCAATTGCTCCAGCAAGTTCAAGATCTTCAGAATTTACTATATTTGTAACAAGGCGCTGTCCCATGCGTCCGGCAGCTCCAATAACGACAACTTTCGTCATGATAATTTCTCCTAATTATTATTTTTGTCTTTGCTCCGAAATTTACACTGTAACAGTGGAATTAGCAACTTTTTCTCGACACTTATAAATATTGTTAACTCACGTCAATATTTTGCTTCGTGATATCGTAATTTTTACATAATATATGGTTTATGAGAATTAAGATT
>JAUVCU010000145.1 GCA_030590715.1 Lentisphaeria bacterium | reverse complement strand
CAGCCCGCAGCATTATTCGTATCTTTTATTTTTTGAATCAAAGTCAAACGCGTGCTGTTCATATCATCACTCATATATTCAACCGTTTAGTTAGAGATATTGACTACAATCTTAATACTAAAACTATACATCGTGTGAAATGAATGAAAAGGTTTGCTTATTATGGTGTGTTCCTAAATTAACCCAAAAATAGAAAATGGAATAAAAGTTGAGCTTCAGTTCTTTTGTTGTGATATTCGTGATGGAATTGCGTTAGCTTATGGTTAGTCTATTTCTTTCTAAAAAATAATTCTTCACCATTTTTCATCATTTTTGACAAGTTGGATTTTTACGGGAATAGTGGCTGAATTAGCTATTTTGAGCAAGAAAAAAGCCCGTAAGAAGTAAAATTCTTACGGGCTTGGAAGGTCTAAGTGGTACCCTGGACAGGATTCGAACCTGTGACCCACTACTTAGAAGGCAGTTGCTCTATCCTCTGAGCTACCAAGGCATATCTTTGTTGCTGACGTCTCGTTTGTCAGCGGGGATAATTGTACAACCTTTTATAAAATTGTAAAGTGCAAATTTTGATTTTTTAGGCTTTTCTGTTGGTGGGAGGGTTTTAGGGGGATATAAACGCAATTGGATTGGCTATACTGATTGACTTAGTTCGAATTTCTAATAAATTACTTTCGAAAATATTATAAAAGAATTATACATAACCTAAAATTCGGGAATTATACAGATGGAATTCAAAGGTGTTTATACAGCTCTAATTACTCCGTTCTCAAACGGGAAAGTGGATTTTGGAAAGCTGAAAGAGCTTGTGCATATGCAGGCAGAAAGCGGAGTGGCAGGGATCGTTCCAATGGGGACAACTGGTGAGTCGCCAACGCTATCGGCGGAAGAGCATTTAAAGGTAATTGAGACAACTGTAGTGACGGCGAAGAAGCGCTGTCAGATTATCGCAGGAACAGGAGCTAACTCTACAGCGGAAGCGATCGAGTTGACTATGAATGCGAAAAAGGTTGGAGCGGACGCAACGCTTCAGGTTACGCCTTACTATAATAAGCCGACTCAAGAGGGGCTTTACCGTCACTTTTCTGTAGTTGCAGAAGACGGTGGTCTGCCGGTTGTGCTTTATAATGTGCCGGGAAGAAGTGTTACTCCTATCGCGATCGATACTATTAAAAGACTTTCTTCAAATCAAAATATTGTTGCGGTGAAGGAGGCTGGAGGAAGTGTAGAACGCGTTTCTCAAATTCTTGATGTCTGCGATATGGCTGTGATAAGCGGAGATGATGCTTTGACGGTTCCGATGATCTCGGTTGGAGCAACTGGAGTGATCAGTGTTGCATCAAATATTATTCCGCGTGAAATGAATGCTCTTGTTGAAGCTGCACTGTCTGGAGACTTCAAGACTGCTCTTGAGATGCATAAGAAGTATTACCGTTTCTTCTCGGATATGTTTATTGAGACAAATCCGATTCCAGTAAAAGGAGCTATGGCTATGATGGGGCTGGTTCAAGATGAATATCGTCTACCGCTTTGCCCTATGTCAGAAGCGAATGCCGCTGTTTTGAGAAAAACTATGCAGGACTGCGGTATATTGTAGATCTGTTCTGAATTTGCGATTCCAAGCCGTGCTGATTGATTTCAGTACGGCTTTTTTTTACTCTTCTTTTTATGGTGGTTTTCTTTGCATATCTTTCCTTTCGGAGCCGTGGAGTGAGTTTGGTTAAAGTTGTTGTATCTTGCCTGAAATTGAACTAATCTAGAATATAGGACGTTGTTGTTTTGCCTTTGTTGTTTTTTGGGATTTTTATTTGTGGAGAAAATTATCTGTGTCGAATAAAAGATATGATATTCTGTTTAAGCTGAAAAACATTCAAGACTTGCCTACTCTTCCTGTTGTTATGACCAGGCTCTCAGAAGCTGTTAATGATACCAACTGTAGTATTAATGTTATTGTCGATATATTGAATAGTGATCCAGCCATAGCATCAAAAGTTTTAAAAACAGTAAACTCTACGCTGTTTTCCCCGGTTGGAGTGAGTGTGTCTAATCTTCAGGAGGCTATTGTCAGGCTCGGCTTTACGGAGATAAAAAATATTGCGCTCAGTACCGCGGTATTTGATATGTTTAGTCGTGAGAGCATGCGTTTGTTTAACCGTAAGGAGTTTTGGAAGCACAGCATATTTACATCGTTAGTGGCAGTGGAGTTGTGCGATTATGTTTCCGGTTGCAAGGTCAAGCGCGATGAGTTGCATATTGCATCGCTTCTGCACGGAATAGGCAAAATTATTATGGATACATATATTACCGATTATTTTGAAACAGCTTTGAAGTTTGCCATAGATGCGAATATGCCTCTTATTGAAGCAGAGGGGATGGTGCTTGGAATTACGCATTGTGAATTGGGTGCGATGGTGGCTATTAATTGGAATCTGCCGGAAACAGCGATAAATGCCATTAGTTTCTACGATAACCCGTCAAGCTGTCCTGTGGATCAGCAACCTGTTATTCGGTTGGTTAATCTGGCGGAGTATATAGTTTCAACTCAGGATTTCGGTGTCAATTCACTTGGTCTTAAGGTGAAGGCTGATAAGGAAAGTTGGGATTCTCTTGGTTTAAGCGCAGATGATGTGTTTAGTGTTGTGAATGAAGTAAAACGGAAGTCGGATATAGTTTCGATGATGCTGGATTGAGCTCTCCGTTGCAATGTGTTTTTACTTTGAGTATTGAGAGTTTGCTGCATAAATGGAATTTGTGGGCTTCATAGATTTGTTCTTAAACTCTGTCTTACAACTATTTTCCCGGATACCAGAATACCGACTTTCCGCTTGCAGTACGGCCTGAATACATTCCTCCGCTGGACAAGGTTCCGCGGGAACCATAGGATGAGCCATAGCCATGAGTAACGGATCCGCCTGACTGCTGTTGTTGTGCCGCTTGTATTGCATACACAATATTTACAATTGTAGGCCCGCCAACGGGCCCGAGATTGCCCTGCGAATCCAGCCAGTAATTTCCCTGATAGGTTATACCAAAGAGTTGGTGCAGGCCGCGTTGATCCATCGGGTGAATCTCCCGTCCATTGATAAAGATACCTGTTCCTCCCCTTGAAATATCGGAAGGCATCGGGCCTGGAAGATCGAGCCCAGCCATAATAAATCCTGTTGTAGGTCCATCTTCGACGCCCCATGCACCACAAACTTTGTCATACCAATAACGTCCGTTCTGGATACGAGTTTGATATGCAGACTCCAGTGCCCTGAGTTTATCAGATGTAAGCCTGATTCGGTTTATGTACACATCACTCTTTTCATTGTCACTCGAAGCAATATTCTGTTTTGCATCGAAAGCATGTTCTGCAGGACGTCTGGTATCATACTTGGATTGGTTCTGTGGCTTGAAGATAAGTGTCTCTCCATCCTCATCAGTAAAAATAAATGACCCGTCTTCACGCGAGGTCGCGGTAAATTGGTATACATCTCCGTCTTCATCTATTGAGCCTACGAGTATTTTTCCTATTTCCCGGGCGTTCAGCTGTGAGATCTCGCCATCAACGTTCAGTGTTCCCTGATAGTTACCAATTGCAGTCATATTTATTTTTAGAGAATAATTGTCTCCATCTGCGTGTGAGAAAAATTCCCCAATGAACGGATCCGCTACAGCTACGGTGACAATAAATAGATTAATGAATAAGATGACTATAAATGAATTTGCTCGTGAGTTAATCCAAAACATATTTAAGCCCTCCTTTGTCATGAATCGAAGAGTCATTTGGGTTCTATACTAAGACTAATATTTCTATTGTCTATTCATTTATTTTACCATATTTGTGAGAGTAATCCTATGATCCTATGATCCGCTGATGATTTAGGATTTGGGATCATATGAGATTACGCGCTGTATGCATTAGTGGTGGACTCAGCAAAGTACAGCCTGAAATAATTGGATATTACTGGTTATATGTTTATTCTCAAGCTCGTGTCTCCACCACAGATAATGGTTGAGGTATTTTGTCGCCACGCCGCGGAAATGGTGATTAATCCAGCCCTTTATCCTACTGTGGCAAGCATTTATATGCTGTATATGGTAGCAGCCACCATTTCTTAGCTTGTTGTTGACGATTACATGCTGAATATGCACTTTTTGGCAGAAATGAGAATAAGACTTCAAACCGTCGGTTACCATTATGGCATCAGGAGCAATGCGGTTAGTCAGCATGAGATCCAGCCACTTGCCCTTTACCGGGCCAAGGCCGGTAATAAATTCAATACTGTGTTGTGACCGGTCGCATGCAGTCAGAACACAGACCTGCTTTTTGGAAAGCCCCGGACTCGAATTGTCGCCTCCTCGTTTATGAGGTTTACGGTCAATATGACGGCATCCTTTTTGGGAAATCCTGAAATAAGTTTCATCAGCTTCGATAATTCCCTCGAGAACAGGAGGTGTATCCTCATACAACCAGGACGAAAAACGGTGGCGCCACCGAAAAGCGGTATTCTTGTCGATGTGCAGTTTGCTGCCAATCTGACGTAACACAAAAGAACACAGCAGGCACTCTGCATTCTGCAGCCACAAATCTTTTCTTCGCAAACGGGCAAGAGGTGTTCCGGTAAGCATATTGAATGTTTTCCTGCACGATACGCACTTATACCGTTGCAGCCTAGAGCGGATTCCGTGCTTGTGTATTCGCGTTGCCCCGCAATGGGGACAATGCGGGTCTTCAGCCCGTGCCTCAATGAGATCGCAGACTTTCCGCACACCTCTTACACTGTCTAACGCGGCTTGTACCTGAGCCCCTTCAGGATAAACAAGACTCGGTATCTTTCTGATGAATTCCAGAACAAAGTCTCTCATACAAACACCTCCTTCATCCATTATATCAGATACCTTGACCAGCGCACACCATTAATGCATACAGCGCGTAAAAATATTCCTGTGATTTTGATGACGAGCCTTACTGATCAGGGAGACTTGTTGGGTGCATTGGACTGTGGTGCTGATTGTTTACTGTCTAAACCCTGTAATAGTGAATTCCTTTACTCGAGAATCAGGGAGGTAATGCAAAACAAGCAGTACCAGGAACAGATGTGAGCACCGTCCGAGGGTAAAGAGATTTACTTCGGAGGGAAAAAACATGTTATTCATGCAGAGAGTCCTCAACTCTTGA
>JAUVCU010000232.1 GCA_030590715.1 Lentisphaeria bacterium | reverse complement strand
TCCTAAAAAGCAGCTTCCCCAAGCCAGAATCGTATTGCCGTAGAACATTGTTGCGAGGTAATTGTTCATATTTCTCCCTATTGTATATCACTAATGTTTAGTTGTGTATTTGCGTCGTCTAATATTTCTGTTTCGACATTGTAATCAACAACTTCAGGCGCAGTACTAAAATCAAGCGTCAAGTAGGATGAGGTTAGCAATGCAGTCATTGTAGAATAAAGTATAATGTTGCGAAACAATGACCCAGTAGAAAGGGTTAAAGCGGTTCCGAAAGAACGTTTTATGCGGCATCCTCCAAGATCAATACTATAGATCTCATCTAGGACCAGATGACTGATGAAGCCAACGAGAGTGGCGCATCCAAGAGCAAGGGCAAGTTCCGGTTCTTTACTGTAAGCCAGGCAGACTAAGGCTGACAGTATCACTCCTACGGGAAGAGAATGAAATGCGCCACGGTGAGATGTTCGTTTTTTGACAAAGCTTTTAACCGGATACTTGATCAGGTAATATGCTCCAAGAAAACTCATTGTCTGAATGCTCAATTGACTTGACTCTCCTAAACTAGCTACAGCCAGCATAGAGCCGAAAATTGCCAGGCTGTCAAAAATAATTGTTAAAGGTTTTCCCTCATCCGCATCAAGATCTGGCAGCATGCCTGCAAACCAACACCATAAGCAGGCTAAAATAGATTCGGAGAGTGAAAGCTCTGTCATAAATATACAAAAAGGAGCGACAACCAGTGCTCCAATACTACCTGAAAAAAGTGTGTGCTGCTTAAAGTTCGCCATTGTTGTTTTCCTCCGAATTTGATGGCCCATCTTTTACGGCATTAGTCAATGCTGATGATACTATTCCTGTTGGTACTGCAACTAAACCTAAACCGATCATTAGAATAAAGAATGTAAATATTCTCCCCCCTGCGGTAATAGGGTAAGCATCTCCATAACCAACAGTCGTTAAAGTGGCTACCGACCACCATAGACTGTGAAAAATAGATTTAAACGCTTCTGGCTGAGCATGATGTTCGAAGTGGTAAATGCCGACTGCGGAAACATAAAGCAGAATTACGGCTATCATTGAAAATAATATAAGTTCTTCTTTTGCTATGATTAGGGCCTTATTAAATGTTCTGATAGCTTTGTTGTACCGAACTATTTTAAGTATTCGTATCAGTCTGAACAATCTGAAAAGCCTTAGCGACCTTAAATCCATGCCTGTTGAAATATAAAATGGCAGGATCGCTAAGAGGTCGATAAGACCAAAGAAACTGAATATAAATCTGTGTTTTGGGTCAGAGACGAATAGTCTAAGCAAATATTCTGCCGTGAATAGTACGACCGTTACAAATTCAATTAGCCACAAAATGTTTTCGGTAGCAGGAGATAAACCTGGTAGTGTACTCACTGAAAATGCTATGAGAGACAGTATTATCAGCCCTTGTGTTCCTAACGCGAAAACTTTACCTCTTTTGCTGTCTACATTATTAACCAGTTCGTTTATATGTTGTTTTAGACCCATTATTTACTCTTGATCCTCAGTCCGGATCCATCTTTTGGGCAGTATGATTCATTTGCTGATGTCGTGTACCCGCATTGTGGACAGAATCGTTTTTCTGATATGTGGTTTCCTATAGCAACTCCGCCTAACCCGCCTAAAGCTGCTCCAAGTAAAGCCCCACCACCTTTGTTACCTGTCTGATGCCCTATAATAGCTCCTCCAAGCCCACCAACAGCAGCTCCGATTCCCGCTCCTCTTTGTGTTGTGGTACAGCCTGCTGTCGATACGACTATAGCAGCCGCTAAAAATAGTTCCTTTTTCATGAGTTGCTCCATAATTCTGTCGTTAGTTTTTTATAATAAAAATTTAATTGTTCTGATGAATCAATGACTTATGCAAAAGGTATTAACTTTCGGGCGCAGGTTCCGATAGTAATGACCGAAAATGAAATAATAATGTTAATGAATAACACAATGGCCATAACAGTGTAGAAATACACAGAACACCGCTCTACAAAAAATGAAAAGTCTGACGTTATGTCACCAAGCCACATGAAGCACCAGTTTAATAGCAATAAAGAGATAACTAAAGCGACGAATCCTTCAAGAGAATGTTTAATATCGGGAGGACTCAAAGTAATCCCGTTACCTATTGTGAATAACAGATAGACAAAAAGATAAAAGCTCCAACTAGTGAGTGACTCGAAGGACAAAAGGTCATAAAACATGCCTCCGACAGAAGAGATTGCGGAAAAAGCACTATCAATCAGGCTAACTTCTACAGTCTCTGGAGTGTGGGCATTCATTATTGAATCGAGTGCTTCTGTGAACTCGATACCAAGCATCAGCCGGGCCAGCATAAAAACAACAATAGTTCCCAGCCAAATGGGCCCGGTTCCTATAAAGAAGTTTCCTACTTTCTGATATCTGCTGCTTGGGTCATGACTATGGGCAACATATCCAAGTGTTCCATTTGCAGGATCAGGCGAGAAAAGCTTCATCTCTGTTATTTTATGACGGAATACAACACAGAACAGAGCATGCCCCAACTCATGTATAACCGTGCCTGGGGCTCCGGTCCACATCCAGGTTCTATGTCCGAAGGTACTTGAAGCACGCCGCCCAACAAAAGTAGAAAAGTGATGCATCACAAAGGCTATAACAAGCCCTGGTCCAAGTATCACCAAAAGTTGCAGGAGTGTTGCACAAACTCCTGTGAATAAATAATCAAAAACACTACCCATTGTTACATTTCCCTTATCTATTAACTTTTTATTTTATAACTCATATTTTGAGTTTCGTTTTGAACTTATATTGTGCACGGCTGAAATCTTAGTTTTTTTTATTAGCAAATACGCCCAAATACGGCAATGCCACGGATAAGCTAACTACCGCTTGCGGTATAACGCAACTTATCTGGTCGATTGAGCAGAGGAACTTCTTCCGGGTTCCACTACCGCACATCCTAATCCGGGCGTTGACCCAATGTCGTTGAATTAAACAGAAGCAGTCAGAGTCCCGCTTTTAAGCGGAAGTGAGCTTTAGCGAGCTGATTGCTGCGGATAAATCCTTGCCTGACTTCCGCCTAAAGGCGGGACTCGGACCAAGAATATTAACCATAAGTTTAAGTCAATGGCATTGAGGCGTTCCCCGGGTCTACGTTGAATATCTGCAACACGGAAAACCTTGCCCTTTACATTACAAATGAAATCCAAAATGTCTGTTATAATAAACCCAACCGCATGGCGGTATTATTTTTACGAGCGCCCATAGCTAAAGAATCAGGTAAGCAGTTGTCCCCAATACGATCCCGAGAACAACAAAAACTTTGATGAGAAATGAGCTCAACTTCAAAAGAAGCTTTATCGCAAAAAACACGGTTATAATAACGGTACAAACGATAATCCAATCCATAAAGAATTCCTCTTAATTCATTTTTATTTCAACTGCGACTGCGACCGAAATCAAAGCGTGTTTATCCTTATTTGTTTACTCAAATGCGAGTGTCATTTTATTGCCACTCATACCTTTTAGGACGGGGCGCTGGTAAACTGCGATTTGAGAATTTATATCGTTCATAACCATCTCTTCAAGCACCTCTATTTTTCCAGAATATGTTACTCCAAAGGCAAATTCCTGATTAATCGCATTTACATACTGTTTTTTCACATCTGTAACGCCTGGAACGCCTTCGATAATTTGACTTATCGTATTCATACAGTCCGAATATGAATCTCCGTAACCATCAAAATGAACTAATACTGTTCTACCATTCTGAACCATGCCGCTGATTGCATCGTTTATTTTCTTGTGGAGTGGCTTCTTTATCTGTTTAAATGATTTCTTAACAGTCAAATCATGCTGACGGTCGGTATCACCATAAAAGATTGCCGCCTTACGCGGATCATTTTTGATCGAGAAAATAAGTTCATGGGTATCTGGAGAAAACA
>JAUVCU010000118.1 GCA_030590715.1 Lentisphaeria bacterium | reverse complement strand
CGTAAATATATGTATAATCGCAGCCACGAATCAGGACATAGAAAAGCTGATAAGCGAAGAAAAATTCCGCGTCGACCTGTTTTACAGCTTAAATGTAATTCCACTTGTGATCCCCCCATTGAGAACGAGGAAGTCGGATTTGGGTGCAATGGCAGAACACTTCCTAAAATTCTTCTCAAGAAAATTTGGCAAATTGATCAACGGCTTCTCTACTGAGTGTATGTCAATACTGGAAGCTTATTCATGGCCCGGCAACGTCCGTGAATTCAGAAATGTTGTAGAACGCTGCTGCATACTATCTCCTGGTCCGATAATTGAGAATCCTTCTCTTTTATTTCCATCCGGCATGAAAAGTAATACTATAGGGTCTATTAATAAATCAGGTGATCTTGAGCTTCCTCCTATGCCACTTGCGAATGCGGAAGAACTTGCAATAAAAGCAGCCATGAAAGAAGCAAAGGGAAACAAAAACCAGGCTGCAAAAATACTTGGAGTTCACAGAACCACCCTTTACAAAAAGATCGAAGAGTACGGATTAGACGAATCCGAATAAAACATAGCCAAGGAAATAAGATGCCTTTCTTAGATGAAAAATACCTTATGCGCAGCGAAGCTGCACTCGCGATCTACAAAAGCATAAGTGATAAACCAGTGCTTGATCTTCACAGCCACATCGATATCAAAACGCTTGCCCAAAACAAAAAATTTGACAATGTATGGGACCTGTTCGCAGGAGATTCCACATATGTATGGGAAGTACTTCGAAAAAGAAACGTTGATGAACACTTCATCACCGGAGACGCATCACCGAAAGAGAAATGGCTGGCCATGGCAGAGGTCTTTCCTGAAATAGCCGGTAACCCCGTCTACGAATGGCTTCACTTTGAATTAAAATACTATCTCGGCATAGACATTGTCTTAGATACATATACAGCTGAAGACATATGGGAACAGGCGAACGAACAGCTTAACAAAGAATCAATGAAGCCCATTTCACTGCTCGAATCAATGAATGTGCAGCTAATCTGTACAATAGACGATCCTATCGCGAACCTTGACTTTCATGAAAAGGTCAACTCAAAGACCGATAAATTAGTTGTTTGCCCTACCTGGAGACCAGACAAGGCAATAAACATATCTTCTCCAGACTGGCTGAATTACATGAACAAAATTGAAGAAAGATATCAGGTACGACTTACCTCGGTAATTGACCTTGTCTATGCGATGCAGCTGTCACACAACTATTTTGAAGACAATGGCTGCATTACCAGCGACTACAATCTTGAGTTTCCCGTTACAGGAATAGCTTCCGAAGATCAGGCCGATATTATTTTTAATAGAGCGATAACTGGAGAAAAGCCCACTCCCGACGAAGTAAAAACGTTCATAAGCTATATGATTGGGGAGTTTGCGGAAATGGATTCGGAAACGGGCTGGGTATCACAGCTTCATATGGGAGCACATCCTAAAGACAGGGACGAACCTATTGAAAACATCCTATCTTCGTCATCGACCCAGCATCTCTACTATTCACTTAAGGAATTTCTCGATAAGTTTGCGGGAAGACTAAAGGTCGCTCTTTACTGCATGGATGCAAACCAGCAGGGAACACTCGCTGAATTAGCCCGCAAATATGGCGCGGATATATGTCTCGGTTCTGCATGGTGGTTTAACGAAACTCCAATCGGCTTGCGTAGACAACTCGAATTTATCGGATCGATCGACCTGCTTTCCAATTTTGGAGGTATGACTTCCGACTCAAACAAGATACTTTCAATCGGCTCACGCTTTGATATGTTCAGAAGAGTATTGTCTGATACGCTTGCCAATATGGTAGACCTTGGACAAATGCCATTTTCTGTCGCGGTTGAGCTCGCAGAAAGAATGGCTTACTCCGGGCCATATCAATTCTGGTGTACTTCTTCAGACAAAGATGACTCATAATATTGAGGCTCAAGAGTATACAATTTTTCAAATGAATTAAAATGCTTATGCGGTTATTACAAAACCAATAATCATGCCATACAGAATCGCCCTAAGCACAAAAAAATAACATTTTAATTACAAAGTCATTTGTAATAGTCACTCAAACCAGTACATTTGGCTCTGTATCAAAAACACTGATACACAATAAAGATGGTGGGTGTAGCTCAGTTGGTTAGAGCGCTAGGTTGTGACCCTGGAGGCCGTCGGTTCGAATCCGATCACTCACCCCATCTTTTCCTTCCCTCTTTATTCAATACAAGCAATACCAAAACAAGCGTACTAGTATTGAGATATCTATTTGCTAAAAACAAATCTAACTACACCGGTTTATAAACAGCGAAACACGACCTATATTAACTTATACGAGCACCATTCATGATAAGCATGCAGTAACATTCAATAAGGATAAGCCTAAATGAACAAAAGGATCGAAAGCTTAGTAAGCCTACTGGACGACGACAACCAACAGTCCGTCGGATTTGTTATGGCAGAACTACTTGCCTATGGCGACCAACTTCCTTCTGTTCTAAGGGAATTCCAAGAGAGTGACAACCCGAGACTAAGAAGACGAATCCACCAACTGGAAACAGTCCTGAACTTCAGAAAACGCAGACAAACCATTTCTGAAAGTATTGCGAATCCTCAAGATGATCTTTTCAAGGGTCTAATCGCACTGCACACCCAATGGTACGACAACGATTCAAAACAGAACATAATGCCGTTCTGGCGTGCTTTTATTGAGAACTCACGAAGATACCATATAAACAGCATGGAACAACTTGCCTACTTCATGCAAAAGTATGGATATCGACCTTCAGAAAGCAACGATATTGAAGCAGACTACTACTGCCTTGGAATAGTTCTTGAAGAACTTATCGGAGACTGTTTTATAATTTGCGCCATCGCACAAAAACTTGCAGCAACATGGAAGATCGATACAGACATCGTACTGATTGACGAAAACTTCTGTATTATGGATAAAAATGGCTACATTCTTTGCCCCTCAAAGGCCTGGTCTGTCTACAAAGCTGACGACAATATCAAAATAGAGAAATGGACCGCATCAATGATCCTTAAGCTTTGCACTACAAAACTTTTTCTTTGCGCGATAAACACCGACAGCTTCAGATATGCAAACACGATCGGACATATACTGAGCAGAGTATGTGGTTCTGAGGATCTCAGCCACCTTCCTATGCCGTACACTTCGAACAAATAAGCCTACCCGGAAAGATGTACTTTTTACTTCACAGGGCCCTAAATAAGCCTGTACACACGACTTAAACAAGGACCCCCATGAACAAAATTGACTACAAGGCAGAACTTAATCCGCAACAATACGAAGCGGTAAAAAATATTAACGGACCTCAACTTGTTATCGCCGGAGCCGGCAGCGGAAAAACAAGAACCCTGGTTTACCGCGTTTCATATCTGGTTGAACAAGGTGTCAATCCGTCATCAATCCTGCTTCTGACATTCACCAGAAAAGCGGCTCAAGAAATGATCCAGCGTGGCTCTTTGATCCTGGACAAAAGATGCATGAACATTTCCGGCGGTACATTTCACTCGTTCGCAAATCTAATCCTCCGCCGATACGCTGACCTCGTCGGCTACACTAGCAGTTTTTCTGTAATTGACCGTTCTGATGCGGAAGATATAATCAGCATAACCCGTGCTGAGATGGGTCTTAACAAACGCGACCGCGACTTCCCCAAAAAAGGAACGATCCTGAACATCATATCAAAGTCAGAAAACACCCTGCGTGATTACACGTCGATAATTGAAGAAGAGTACCCACAGTACGAATGCGAGACAGAAATAATCGCGAAAATATCAAAGCAATACTTTGAATACAAACAGAAAAACAATGTCATGGATTACGATGACCTGCTGACAAAACTGCTGCAATTACTAAAAGAAAACGAACAAGTTCGCGAACACCTTTCTGACGCCTACAAATATATAATGGTCGACGAGTACCAGGACTCAAACAGACTCCAATCTCAGATCTCATGCCTCCTTGCCTGCAGGCACGGTAACCTGATGGTCGTGGGGGATGACGCCCAGAGCATCTACTCTTTCCGAGGTGCAAACTTCAGAAACATCATGGATTTTCCTAAAATATTCGACAACTGCAAAATAACGAGACTAGAACAGAACTACCGAAGCACACAGCACATTCTGAACTTCACAAACGCAGTAATCGCCAATGCGAAAGAGAAATTCACCAAGAACCTGTTCTCTGATATTACAGGCGGCAAAAAACCATTTTACATCACCCCTTTTGATGCCTACGAACAAAGTCGCTTTATCGCACAGAAAGTTGAAAAAATGCATAAGGACGGGAAAAAGTTCAGCGACATGGCCATTCTTTTCAGGTCAAGCTAT
Source organism: Lentisphaeria bacterium (assembly GCA_030590715.1). Classification (GTDB taxonomy): domain Bacteria; phylum Verrucomicrobiota; class Lentisphaeria; order Victivallales; family JAUVCU01; genus JAUVCU01. The sequence goes on along the minus strand of JAUVCU010000118.1, from coordinate 1,391 downwards.
CACTCAAACGAAATAGAGATGGAGCTCAAAAGCAGAAATATCCCGTACGAAAAGTTCGGTGGAATTAAATTTACAGAATCAGCCCATATCAAAGACCTCACATCTTTACTGCGGATAATACACAATCACATGGATTTTATCTCATGGGCACGTGTTCTCAAATGGTTTGAAGGAGTCGGCGAAAAAACAGCAATAAATATCGCGTCAGCAATAACTGAAGGCGGTGCGGACTACGAAGCTCTGCTTGACGATAAACTCCAAAAGAAGAAATATGCGGGCGATCTGCAGAGACTGTACGATATCCTTATCGAAATAAGCAGATCTGATAAAAATGCCATCAAAAGCATAAACAAAATTGTAGAATACTACACCCCTTATTTTGAAGACCTGTATGACGACCACTGGAAGCGTCAGAACGATCTGGAATCCATTGCCGAATTAACCGAAAAATACGACAACCTGGAAACGTTTATCACAGATATCACCCTTGACCCGCCACAAACATCTAAAGTCGATGATGACGACGAAGAGGACAAACTGGTGCTTTCAACGATCCACTCATCAAAAGGGCTGGAATGGGATACGGTATTTATCATTGGAGTAAACAACGGATACCTCCCGTCGGCGCAATCAATGGGAACCGAAGAATCGATCGAAGAAGAGCGACGCCTGCTTTACGTTGCTGCCACGCGTGCAGAACAAACACTCTACCTTTCCGCACTCCTTAACGGAAGAGACAGAAACAGCGGTTATGGGAACGGAGTCGCAACGTTGACTCCATCATGCTTTTTAGATGAGGTTGACGAATTCGAAGAACTAACCGAATTCAAAAATATTTCACAAGACAAGGGTAAAGCTAAATTTCACAAGCTCAACAAATGGCAATCAAAAAAAACAAAAAGCGACAGCAAGTACCTCGACAGCGTCATGGATTACTTCTCGAATTACTAATATAAGCGGGGGACGTTCGTGATATGCAAGCTAAAAGCTTGAACTCAGACAACCCCGACTCATCATTGCGAAAGCTATTCAATGCTGTTTTTTTGTCGCAAGCATGAGGTGAGGTTGCCGCTTTTACATTCGTATACATAGTCGGCTATGCGGTCAATTTGATCCAAGTCGTGAGAAACAAATACGATTGTGTTGTCACGACCGAGACGAGCAATCAAATCTTCGATAATAACTTTGTTGTCGGCGTCCAGTGAAGATGTGGGTTCATCCATAAGCAGCACATCGGGGTTGAGTACAAGAGCGCGCGCAAAACAAAGCTTCTGCTTCTGACCTCCAGAAAGGTCATTTGCAGAACAATTGAGCCTGTCTTTTACTTCATCGTAGAGGTTTACATCCTTCAGCGCCTGAGTTATCCGCGTCTCAATAACCTTTTTATCCTT
>JAUVCU010000248.1 GCA_030590715.1 Lentisphaeria bacterium | reverse complement strand
AATGATCTTCTTTTTGATATCACCGGATGCATCACGGTAGAAATTTTTGAATTTTGTCATGTAGGTGAAAAGTGTCTGATTAATTCCTGCAGAAAAAATCATGTTTGCTTTACCCTTACTTTCCGCAAATCCTTTCAGGGCCGTTTTGGCATCAGTGTATTCCTGGCCAAGAGATTCTCCGTCTCTTCCGAAACGTTCTGCATCAACTTTTACCATGATGTTAACGTCGATCGATCCAGATTCCATCTTTTTAGTCAGCTCTTTTGCAAGCTCATCTTTAGAATCACAATTGTCCATTTCCATCATTTTTACGTAATCTTTTTTGATTTCGCATGTTTCAGGAAGAAGATCGAAATATTTTGCTTTGTCATTCCCTTTTGTAAACGGCATTTTTTTGATCTCGTCAAATTTAATTTGAACGATCTCTTTAACGCTGTTCAGGTAGGCTGAGATACGCTTTGAGCGGCCGTCAATATCACTGGCTGGGATTGCATCGTATTGAAGATCAAATTTGTTTGAGTAAAACTTTCTTAGTCGCTCCAGCAAAATATCATCAACAAGTGAAATTACAGATGAAATTCCAAGTGGTGCTACGCGAATTGGTGTATCAGCAGAGTGTCCTGTACCCATTACTGGAATATGAACACTTTGGTATCCTTTAATCATAATTTGTTTTAACCTTGAGGTAAACGTTTAAATGCATCTTTCTACTTTGTTAAAATGCAACTTTTGTTATTCGCCCATAAGTTAATCTTTGGTTTGACAATTTCTAGCATTCTCTACTGTATTAATAGCATTATTTAATAAAAGTTTTACTAGAATTGTATCTTCTGTTTTGAACATTATAATGCGTTTGAAATTGTTGCTTGATTAACCCTTTTACCTGAAGGTTTTATATGTCTGATGTTGTACTAAAAGAGAGTGCTCTTGTTTTGTTTAAAGGAAAGCCAGCCAGAGTCGTAAGTGTTGCTGATAAGGTTTCGATCGAACTTCCTGGTGGAGCGGTCAAAAAAGTCCGTCCAAAAGATTTCACCATACTACATTCCGGCCCGTTATCGTCTGTTGGTAGTCTGGTTGAACCGGAAGGTAACGTTGATGAAGCGTGGGAAATGCTTTCTGGAGAGACTGTAGGTCTCGCTGACCTTGCTGAGTTTGTGTATGGAGAATTTACACCGGCTTCAGCCTGGAGCTCTTGGCAGCTTGTTGAGCAGGGTATTTATTTTAAAGGTGATGTGGATTCAATTGAGGCGTGTTCTGAAGAAGATGTTTCTTCTGCTTTAAATCGGATAAAAGAAAAAGCGGAAGCTAAGTCCCGTTGGGAAGAATCAATCGGCAGGATCAAAAATGGTTGTGTGACTGAAGAGGATGACAGTAATCTCAATGAGGTTGAAAAACTTGCCTATGGAAAAACAAAGGCAAGTAAGGTTATGCGCGATTTAAAGATGGAGCAGGCTCCCGAAAAAGCTCACAAGCTTCTTATGAGGTTGGGACGCTGGAATGAGTTTGTCAATCCTTATCCTTCACGTTTGGGCTGTGCTTTGGAAAACCCAGAGCACGTAGAACTTGAATTACCTGAAGAAAATAGAGTTGATCTTACTCATCTGGAGGCGTACGCGATTGATGATGAAGGAAATAAAGATCCCGACGATGCGATAAGTGTCGATGGCGATACGCTTTGGATCCATGTTGCTGATGTTGCTTCGGTTATTACACCGGGATCAGATCTTGATAAAATAGCGCAGAGCAGGGGGGCTAACCTGTATGTTCCGGAAGGTTGTGTTCATATGCTCCCTCAGTCCGTGACAGATATGTTCGGCCTTGGACTAAGTGAAATTTCTCCAGCTCTTTCGATCGGTGTTAAACTCGATGACGATGCTAATATTTCCGATGTGAAGATTGTTAAAAGTTTTGTTAAGGTGACGAGAGTCAGCTATGAAGAAGTCAATTCTATTTTAGATCAGGAGCCGTATAGTTCGATTTATAAATTTACTAAAGCTTATGAAAGTCGACGAATGCGCAATGGTGCGGCTTCTGTTGATATGCCGGAAGTAAAAATAAAAGTCGATGATGGTGTTGTTTCGATTCGTCCGCTTCCGCGTTATGAAAGTCGGGAAATGGTGACCAATGCTATGCTGACCGCCGGTGAAGCTGTTGCATTATTTTGTGAAAAAAATGAAATTGCAGTGCCTCACGTAACTCAGGCTCCTCCTGAAGAGTTTGACGAAGGTGATGATCTGGCAACGCATTTTTCCAATATTAAAAAATTCAATAAAAGTGAATTAAAGATGAGTCAGGGTTATCACGCTGGTCTTGGTATGGATGCTTATGTCAGGTCGACAAGTCCATTGCGCCGGTATACAGACCTTCTTGCTCATCAGCAGTTAAGGGCGTTTCTTGGTGGTGAAACGACGTTGAGTGAGGAAGAAGTTCTTGAGAAAGTTTCTGAGACTGAACTTGCTTCGTTTAACATCAGGCGTGCTGAGCGCGAGTCTAACAAGCACTGGACTCTTGTGTATTTAATGCAGAATGAAGCCTGGCAGGGAGAGGCTACTTTGATTGATATCAGGAATAATCGCGGCTTGTGGATGATTTCTGAGCTGAATCTTCAAACCAGATTATCTCTTAAACCTGATGCTCAACTGAATGATCAGGTTGAGTTGGCAGTTAATAGTGTGGAGTTGTCTGAACTTGTCAGCAGGTTTCGTATAGTTTAGTTTTTTGTAGCACTGAGCGGGAAGTTTTCCCGCTTTTCTCTCTTTTTATTCTGATTTCATATTCATTCTATCTTCTATATCACCTTGGATTAGTTCTGTTTATTATATATAATTTATTTTATATGCCCTTTTCATTATAGCTTTTTACACGGTGTTTTTGTTCTGCTTTCGGAGACTTTTTATGGCTGTAAGCAAATTTAGAAAATATTTAGTCGATATGGGATTTATTGATAGTAAAGACCTGCTTGATGCTTTGAATCTTCAACGCCGGAGAAAACTTGTTTCTCTTGGCGAAATTGCCATACACGAAAAGTTTCTCTCCGCGCCTGAGTTAATTCAAATACTTGATCATCAGTCAACTTCAAAAGAGAAGTTTGGTAAAGTTGCCGTTGGTCTTGGTATGCTGAATCAGGTTCAGCTCCAGACTCTTGTTCAGAAACAGAAAAAACTACATTCATTCCTCGGATCTATTTTGGTGGAGATGGGTAAGATCGATGACAATGTATTAGACACTGCACTGAAGCAGTTTAATGATGAAAAGTCCAAATTGATTCAGGAGGCCCGATTAGACCGGTTTAAGAACATGAGGCCGAGAGGGTGGAAGGCGAGAAAGAAGATCGAACGTAAGCTTGCAGGTAAGAATAGAGAGGAGAAGGTTAAGGTTGAGGGAAGTACTCGTATTGTGACTGACTCGGTTTGTCCGGTTTGCGGTATTAATGGTCATCAGGTTTATATCGGTAGTTCAAGCTATTCTGTAGTGGATCGGGATATTGACTTAAAACCGAGCCGTTATGAGTGGATGGAGAAGGATGGATGTGAATATAATCCGCTATTGCTTGGAGTTTGGGAGTGTCCCAGCTGTCATTTCGCGGCAGACAGGATTCATTTCGCAAATCCTGTGCGTGATATTAAAGGAAGTCTCAATTACTTCAAAAAACGGATTCGTCAACTTCTTTCTACGGATGAGAGTGCTCAAGCTTTTGTTGAGATCATTTCTACCGGTGATGTCCCTAAAGAAGATATTGATTACATCACAGCGATTAAAAGGTATTTGCTCTCGGTTTATTTGTTGAAGGATATTGCCATTGTGGCTAAACGAGATTCGCTTGTACTTGGTCGTTA
>JAUVCU010000304.1 GCA_030590715.1 Lentisphaeria bacterium | reverse complement strand
AAGTCAAATTGCTTTAGTTCTAAAGCATTAATACTGTCAGGAAAATTCACAATCATTTATACCGCAAGCGGTAGAAATCTATTTGTTTTAACGGGGTAGTCGGTTAACTCCTCCCGATATAATAACAGGGAATAAATCTTGGCAAATGGCCAATACTAGAAGAGTTTGAGATGAAAATCTCAAGAGCCGAGTATTCGGCGTAAAGGAAACCGCCCTTTAATTAGTGTGTATCAGTGTTAATTAGTGGTTGAAAAAGTTTTTATTGAACAGTCTTGGGCGTAGGAGGAGTTAACCGGCTACCCCACTAGATTAATTATATTGTCGATGCCGGGCTGATGCAGAAAGATACAAATCGAATCTTAATAAGTAATCGTCTTGTGTTGATTGCGCCTCTTGATTCTAAGATCAAAACAGATTTGCCTTTTGAAAATATAGATCTGCCTTTGCTTTTAGAAGGTCATTTTTCAATTTGAGAACCAGATCATGTGCCGGTTGGCGCCTATGCTAAAGAGGCTTTGGAAAACTCTGGTTACTATGAAAGTGTCAGTCGTTCTTTGCTTCTGGCGCAAAATACAAGAGCGGCGCTGATGACTGTGGAATTAGGAGAAGCTGAACTCGGCATTGTGTACAAAACGGATGCGCTCAAATCAAAAAAAGTAAAGATTATTGCAGAAGTCCCTTCAAAGCTGCACAAAGTGATTTCTTACAGCTATGTTTTATGTAAAGATGCGAAGAATGATTCCAGAGGCTTTTACGATTATTTAGCAACCAAAGAAGCTTGGGGCATTTACACAAAAAATGGATTTAGACGTAATTGATGATAAGTGATGTTGAAATAGAAGTAATTGTTTTATCGCTGAAAGTGGCGCTGTTGAGTACCTTGATTAGCCTGCCTTTTGCTATTCTGATCGGTTGGCTGCTGGCGCGTAAAGACTTCTGGGGAAAAACGCTTGTGGACGGTATTTTGCATCTGCCTTTAGTTCTGCCTCCTGTCATTACTGGTTATATTCTTTTGCTTGTTTTCGGAACGTGAGGTGTCGTCGGTCAATTTCTATTTGATACATTTGGTCTTCGGTTTGCATTCGCTTTCCCTGCAACGGTTATTGCTTCGATTGTTGTTTCATTTCCACTGGTTATTCACTCGATTCGATTGGCAATAGAGATGGTTGATCCAGGCCTTGAACACGCAGCGCAGACATTGGGTGCGAATAAGTTCGTCAGTTTTTTTACTATTACTTTTCCTCTTGCTCTTCCGGGCGTAATCGGTGGTGCCGTAATCTGTTTTGCCCGAAGTTTAGGTGAATTCGGCGCGACAATTACTTTCGCCGGCAACATCGCTGGAGAAACAAGAACACTACCGTTGGCTGTTTATTCGTACATGCAGGTTCCGGGAAAAGAGAACAATGCGATGTGGCTGGTCTTGATCTCTGTCGTAATTTCATTTGCAGCTCTGGCTTGTTCTGCATGGCTTACGAAGCGTGCTAAAAAACGTTTGGGAGGTCATTCTAAATGAGTGTTATTGTAAACGTTGAATTGGATCGTGGAGACTTTAAACTTGATGTAAACTGTGAGCTTGGCTCTGGTATAACTGGTGTTTATGGCCCGTCGGGGGCAGGGAAGACCACACTGCTGCATTTGATCTCGGGTTTAATAAAGCCGACAAGTGGGCGTTTAGTCGTAAATGGAAACATTTTCGTAGATACGGATAAAGGGGTTTTCGTTCCGGTGCATAAACGCAATATTGGCGTGGTATTCCAGGAAGGACGTCTGTTTTCGCACATGAGTGTTGCTCAGAATTTAAAATACGGGCTGAAATTCAAATCAAAAAAGAGTTCTGAAGTCAGTTTTGATACCGTGGTGGAGATGCTGGAAATAGGGCATCTTCTCGATAGAGAACCGTCAATGCTGTCTGGTGGAGAGCGGCAAAGAGTTGCCATTGGACGAACACTGCTTACGTCTCCGCAGCTTTTGCTTTTGGATGAACCGTTTTCTGCTGTAGATGTTGGACTGCGCCAGCAAATTATTCCTTACATTCGCCATATTCATAAAACGCTACATATTCCGACGTTGATAATAAGTCACGATTTGCCGGATATTCAGCAGTTGACCGATCAGTTGCTTTTGATCAAGAGTGGTTCCGTTGCGGGAAATGGCAGTATTCATGATTTAATTAGAGACAAAAGTCTGTTCTCGTTGATGCGCGGCGCGGGTCTAGTCAATGTCCTGGAGCTGAAGGTTGTCGGTCCGGTTAACGAAGAACTGACGTTGTTGTCTGATCCTGAAGGTGGATTCTACCCAATTGTTGAAGCACCTTATCTGGCGGATTCACAAGGCGGCGACACGGCAACTATATCAATCTCTCCGGAAGATATTTCTCTATCTTTAAATAAGGTCGAAGGAATTTCTATCTGTAATCAGATTTCCGGGATTGTGAAAAATGTAATTGAGGCCCCACATCAGATTCTTTGCCAGATAGATATCGGCAAAGAGTTAATTGTTGAGATTTCTCAAAAATCAAAACGCTCATTGTCTCTTGAAGAGGGCAAAGAAATTTTTGTTCTATTTAAAAAACAATCTATCACAATTCACTCTACAAGAAGTTCTTCATCTGAGAGTCTTTAGTATCTAAAATTATTGAATGTTCAAAGTTTATTCTTATGTCATTAACCATAAAGCCTTTTGAAACCGTGTGTCTATAAGTAAACTATAATTTTATAGGTTGACATAATTTGAATAACGACGTAAAACATACTTATAGCCTAATCAATAAAGGGGGAATAAATATGAATGAATGTGCCAATGAATTATTTTTCCACTGGGACAAAAAATACGAGATAGATAACCCAATTATAGATGGTCAGCACAATCATTTGTTTGAACTGGGCAATGAATTGTTTGCTTCTGATTGTGAGTCTAGTAGAAGGTATCTTGTTACCTTGCATGAATATACCGAGTATCACTTTGAGGCTGAAGAAGAGATAATGAGGGAGACGGCGTACCCCTTATATGAAGAACACAAGCAGATGCATGATGACCTTATCAAAGAGCTTGAAGAGAAGTCTGATTATTGTTGTGATAATGAACACGTTTTTCAGGCGTTCAAAATATTTGTTTATGAATGGCTTACCAAACAC
>JAUVCU010000153.1 GCA_030590715.1 Lentisphaeria bacterium | reverse complement strand
TTTTTTGTCATCAATAATGTTCAAGACAGCATCTGACAAATTTAGTCCCTGAGCATTAACAGCATTTACGACATTCATTTTAATCAAACGCGCTGTTTTTGCGACAACATCTTTTGCCCCTGCACTATCAAGCACCACTTTATTCTCTACAGAGCTTCGTATATTTGAAACAACCGACGGATTTTCTTCTATTATTTTATCGGTCGATTTTGAGCTCACTTTTTGTTTAGACAAATCAGGATGATTAAGATTTGCACCATCTACGTTCACCAGAAATTCAGACATCCCTACTCCTCCTGTAAATAATTGATTCAAACTGTACCCAACCTAAGTGAATAGCATAAAAGAAGAAAACGCAGGTTTAATGCCAGATACTGTTTTACCGGCAAACGTTTCTCCGGCCAACTTTTATTGCTGAATATCAAAATTGACTGGCAAAAATGCTTATTTTGTTTTACAATTTTACGAAATTAATATATGTCGTTCCACTTTTAATGTATTCATAATTCTTAAACTGGTTCCACGTAAAACGACGTATAAATAATAGATATATTTAAAAGGAAAGCACCGAGGATTGGATGTGAGTAAGGTAAAAGAGAAAATTGATTTCAATGTAAACACAATACGGAACATTGGAATAATAGCTCATATAGATGCAGGTAAGACGACTCTTACGGAGCGGTTTCTTTATTACTCAGGAAAAACTCACCACATAGGAAATGTTGATTCAGGCGATGCTGTAATGGATTACCTTGATGAGGAAAAAGAGCGTGGAATCACCATCGTAGCGGCAACGGCAACGTTCCAGTGGAACCACAGCAACGAACAACACCTGATCCATCTGATCGATACTCCAGGGCACATGGACTTCACTGCAGAAGTTGAAAGGTCACTACGTGTTGTTGACGGTGCAATTGTTATTTTCTGCGGAACACACGGCGTAGAAGCTCAAAGTGAAAAAGTCTGGCATCAGTCAGATAAATACCACATTCCCAAAATAGCATTTATAAACAAACTTGACCGCCCGGGGGCATCATTTGAGCAGACTTTAGATGAAATGAAAAATAAATTCATAAATATAAAAACGATTCCGATCCAGATACCCGTTTACGAAGACACTAAGTTAAAAGGAATAATTGACCTGATAAATGACAAAGTGATCTACTATTCAGATGAAAACAACAGCATCTGCTGTATTGAGGATGTTCCCAAGGAACTTAAGAATAAAGCATCAATATATAAAACAGAAATGATTTCGGAACTTGCAGAGCTTTCGCCGACTATAGAAGAAGCATATCTGAACGATGAGGACATCAGCGCAAATATCCTGACAAATGAGATTCGAAAGTATACGCTGTCAAACCAACTGTGTCCGGTCCTGGCCGGTTCCGCCAAAGCGAACATAGGAGTCCAGCAACTGGTGGACTCAAGTATTGATTTTCTACCTACTCCTCTAGAAAGTTTTAACACTACCGCTTTGAATACGGCTTCAGGAAAACGCCAGACAGTAGAAGTGATTGACAACTTTTTCTCCGCTTTTGTCTTCAAAGTCACCATAACAGAAAGTACGGAGTTGCTATACATAAAAATCTATTCAGGTAAATTATCGATCAATGATGAGATAAAAAATGTGAGAACCGGTAAAAGGTTTAAAGTTAAAAGACTTTTGAGAATATATTCCGGGAAAGTAACCAGCATGGAAGAAGCATTTGCCGGTGATATAATCGGGATAACCGGGACAAAAAACACGCTTACCGGCGACTCGATCTGCACACCTTCAAAATCTCTTCTATTCGAGAAAATAGCATTCCCCGATCCCATGGTATCTATTGCACTGGAACCGCAAAGCAGCAGACAGAAAGATAAACTGGAAGAGTGCCTGCAGACGATAGAAAAAGAAGACCCTACGATAAAGTACCACAAAAACCCAACAACCGACCAGTTGATCCTTTCTGGTATGGGTGAGCTGCATCTGGAGATCAATATCCACCGCTTAGAGCAGGAATTTAAGCTGAAGGTTAACTATGGGCAGCCTCAGATCAATTACCGTGAAGCCTATAATAAGGAGATGGAGATTACTGGTATTTTTGATAAAATCTTAAACCATAATCACATCTATGCCGAAGTCGTAATGAAAATAACGCCGGTAGATTTCGATAAAGATTTTATGGAGGTAGAAATATCTCCAAGTGTAAAAGTACCAGGCAATTGGTGCAAGCAGGCAATACAGTCAGTAAAAGACGGATTATCCAGCGGCGGCAATAAAGGCTGCCCGGTACATTTTGTACATGTAAAGATTATGTCGATAAAAGGTAATAAAGAGATCACTACGCCCGGATCGATAACCGGAGCCGTACTGGATGGGCTTAGACAGGCAAATGCTGAAGGTACAAGTCTACTTGAGCCGATAATGTCGCTGGACATATTCACCCCGGTGGAATCGCTTGAGATAATAAAGAAATATTTGAGGAACCACCGTGCGACAGTGGAAGAGATACATGACCTGCCAAACGCGAAACACATGTCATGCTTGGTCCCGCTTGCGGAAACCTTTAAACTGGGAAAAGAACTACCTCAGATTTCAGGAGGAAGAGCAGCATTTACCATGCGTCCTCACTCCTTTGAAGTTGTCCCCTCATATATAGAGGAGACCGTTAAGATATACTAGCGTCCGCAGCACTTCTTGAATTTCTTACCGCTTCCACAAGGACAATTATCATTTCGCCCTACTTTGCCGTGAACAGCTGGCTGACGTGTCAACGCTGCCATGCGACGACGCTCCATCTCTTCGTATCGAGCCGCTTCTTCACGCTCTTTTTTAATCTTGTTAGCCAAAGTCTTAAAGCGCGAAAGAGTATGTCCGTAGAAGATTTCCCACCCGGAACACAACACGCTAAGATTAGTAGATTCTGTTCCTGCTCCCCAGCGGTTCTTCTGACAGCATCCCTGACAGATAGACACGTAAGGACAGGTATCACATTTTGAATTCCATTGATGCTTCGCCACTCCGAAGTCTTTATACATGCTCGAATTCTGAAGTTTCCCCCAGGAATCTTCCATGATATTACCAAGCTTCATTTCCGGCTTCACAAAGAAGTCACAAGGATATACATCACCATTGTGCTCAACAACAAAATACTGTCGGCAGTCATTGGCAAAGACACATGAGCTTGCCTGACCTGCCACCAGTTTATTCAGAATAGAATCGAATAGACGGATAGAAACTCTATTTAAATCATTTGCATACCACTCGTCAAAGATCGTACATAGGAATTCACCCCATTGCTCCGGACTCACCGCGTACGGCATCAGCTGCCCTTTTTTGTCGAACTCGACACACTCGATGTACTGGTGAAAGTCAACTCCAAGATCATCACGAACATATTTATAAAGTTTGACAGGATCTTTAACATTCAGGCTGTTAACCAGAGTCAGTACATTATAATCTACACCATTGCGGATAAGCGCATCACGTCCGCGCATAACGAACTCGTGACTTCCTTTACCACCGATTGTAGGACGGTTGGCATCATGTATTTCCGCCGGTCCGTCGATACTCAATCCAACAAGAAAATTGTATTTTGCCAGGTGTTGAGCCCACTCGTCATTAATAAGCGTACCGTTTGTCTGCAGACCGTTTGAAACAGGCTGCCCGTTACGTCCGTATTTCTGCTGGAGGTCGGCAACCTTCTTGAAGAAATCAAGCCCCATTGTCGTAGGCTCTCCCCCCTGCCATCCAAATGAATGACTCGGCATATCAACAGCCAAAAATGAAGAGATCATTTTATCCAAAACTTCTTCAGTCATTCTAGGATGAGTTTCATTATAAAACTCCTTTTTCTTCAAGTAGAAGCAGTATTTACAACGTAGATTACAGCCATGAGAAGATGGCTTAATAAGTAGACTAAAATTCTTATTCATAAATAAACCCCATCGCAGCGATGCATAAATAGTCTACTGCGCAAAATATAATGTGTTAAACAACAAGATAGCCAAAAGGCGATCAAAACAGTGCCATATATATACTTCTAAATAGAAATCAGTCAACACAAAGGCATCTAAAAGATGTTTATGTTCTTGATTTATAAGGTTACGAATCCATTATGTAACAAAATTAATAACACAGGCATTAAAATGACAAACGAATTAGAGCAAAACCTGATCCAGGCACTCACGAACCGCGAAGAACTATTTGCACAGCTTGCACAGGAAGATACAGATACGTACCGTTTATTTCACGGAGTAAACGAAGGCTATAACGGACTTACGGTCGACCGATACGGCGAGCAGGTTATGATCCAGAGCTTTCACAAAACAGCTTCTGCTGAAGAACTTGAAGTAATAGAAAAAGTTATTCGCGAGAAAGTAAGTGGTGTTACGCATTTTGTTTATAATGACAGAAGCCAGAAAGGTGCAAAGCACAGAACGGAAGAAGATATCGAAACAGGATCTGAAGAAGAGCTGAAACTTCAGAGCAGTAAAGAACTTGGTGTTAACTACGCTGTATGCGGAAAACACCGTGGGCAGGACCCGCTGCTATTTTTGGACATGCGTGCAGGAAGAAGATATATGCTTGAAAACTCTCAAGGATACTCTGTTCTGAACCTTTTCTCATACACGTGTGGTGTTGGGATTGCAGCTGCTATTGGTGGCGCATCAGAAGTACTTAATGTTGACTTCTCAGAATCCAGCCTGCGATTCGGTATTGAAAACGTTCACCTTAATGACCTTGAAGAACACGACATCCAATTTCTTCACGAGAACGCAATTCCAGTAATGCGTCAACTGGCAGGAATTAAAGTTGGTGGAAAAACAAACAAGAACTACATAAAGCTAGAACCAAAACAGTTTGATATAGTTTATCTTGATCCTCCGCGTTGGGCAAAAACACCATTTGGTTCAATTGATATTATCAGAGACTACCAGACACTATTCAAACCGGCAGTTCTGGCAACAGTTCCAGGCGGACGTGTTTTCTGTACGAATCATTCTCCGAAAGTTGA
>JAUVCU010000128.1 GCA_030590715.1 Lentisphaeria bacterium | reverse complement strand
GTGCTCCCAAATTTGCACAAAAAGATTCTTTTTTAGCTAGAAGTGTATACGTGATCGCTTCACTCTTTATTTCGAAAAACCTGTTCAGCGGAGTGCTTCCTTTACTGTCATCTTTCCATTCTCCAATAGACAAGGTACCCTCGATCCAGAAGTTTTGCGGCTTGTCGCCAGCCTTCATGCACCTTTCCGTGCTGTTGACTGTCTTGTAGACGCTAAGCTTTTGGCTTACAGATTTGAGCATCGAGTTTTTCGAAATCGAAAGTTGAGTCGTTAGTTTGAAGCTGCTGTCAGCACTTATGTAGTTTGACGATTCTGTATTCGCGCTGTTGTCATTTCTTGTAATAGTCGTCTCTGAATTTATTCCCGTTACTTTTTCATAGGTTTCTGAAAGAAAGTTTAGGTCAATATATAAAGCATCATCAATATTCATTATCATTCCTGATATTAGTTTTTTAGTCTAATGAACAATAGTTGCTAATTTACTAAACAGCAAATAAAGAGCGCGGGAAGATTGCGTAAATTACACGAAATCTTAACCACTATTTTATCAAGGTCTGATGCAGAAGAACAGGGGTGAGGGTTGAAGCTTTACTCTTTTAAACTAGCTTATCGGCATTATTAGGTTTGGCTGGTGTTATTTGAATGATACAAACATATTATTACCGGTATAAACCATTGAGTGTACTTTTAAAATATATTGAGATTATAGAGAAATATGAACGAAAATTTTCAAGAAACTATATGCCGGGCTACCGGAGCAAGTGATATCTTTGAAATCGAAGTAATTCAGAGCCTTTGGAGTGGTTATGGGAAAATAGCCCGTTATGGATTAGAAAATTCTGAATTGAACCGTGTTGTTGTAAAGCACGTTAGGCTCCCAGACGGAGGAAATCATCCCCGCGGCTGGAATACAAACCTTTCCCATGAACGGAAGCTGAAATCATATCAAGTTGAAACCGCATGGTATGAGAAATGGAGTCATCTTTGTGATGAGAACTGCAGAATTCCAAAATGTCTTGCTTTGGATACACATGAAGATGAAGTGCTGATGGTGCTGGAAGACCTGGATGATTCGGGTTTTTCGAATAGGGTCGAGACTGCTTCATGGAACGAGATCGAAGCCTGCATTATTTGGCTGGCGAATTTTCACGCGACGTATTTGGGCTGTAAAGCTGATGACTTATGGGACATTGGTACATATTGGCATTTGGATACACGTCCGGATGAGCTGCTGGAGTTATCAGATATAGATTTGAAAAATGCGGCTTCTTTAATTGATGCGAAGCTTAATGACGCAAAATTCCAGACCTTTGTGCATGGTGATGCCAAGCTAGCTAATTTCTGTTTCTCACCTGACGGTAAAAGTGTTGCGGCTGTTGACTTTCAGTATGTCGGAGGCGGATGCGGAATGAAGGACGTGGCTTATTTTGTTGGGAGCTGTCTATATGAAGAGGACTGTGAGAGGCTGGAAGATCAGATTCTAACTCTGTACTTTAACACATTGAGAAAAGCTCTGAAAGATCAGAATAAGCCGTTTAATGCCGATGAGGTAGAACGCGAGTGGCGAGCTCTGTATCATGTGGCATGGGCTGATTTTCATCGATTTCTTAAAGGATGGAGTCCGGACCATTGGAAAATTAACAATTACAGTGAACTCCTGGTTCGTAAAGTCGTGACTGGACTGGAAACCTCAACATAGAGATATCTTATGAACCTGACTGATAAAGATTTGATTATATTAAGTGAATATGCCATTTCTGCTGCCGAAAAAGCCGGTAAGCTGATTTCATCCAAAATTGGAACAGAGTTTTCTGTTGAGAACAAAGAGGGCGGGGACAGTCTGGCATCTCAGGTGGTTACCGAAGTGGATCTGCAAAGTCAGAATATTATTCTTGAGACGCTTAAGCCTACTTATGAATTGTACGATCTCGCTCTGCTTGCAGAAGAGAGTGAGGATGATAATAGCCGTTTTACGAAAGACTATTTCTGGTGTATCGATCCGCTTGATGGAACGTTGCCTTTTGTCGAAGGAAAACCTGGCTTTTCAGTTTCTATTGCCTTAGTTTCAAAATCAGGAGTTCCGGTAATCGGCATTATTTATGATCCGGTTGAAACAGACCTTTATAGTTCAATTAAAGGGCAGGGGGCTTATAAAAATGGTGATCGATATAAAATAGAGAGCAATAGTTCTATATTTCATTTTATGACAGACCGTAGTTTTACGAAGCATGAGTTGTTTGATGAGTGTATGGAAGAACTTGAGAGCATTATAAAAGCTTCAGGTTACTCTGAATTGAGAATAATCAAGCATGGTGGTGCTGCAATGAACGCCTGCTGGGTTATGGGAAGTGCCCCGGCCTGCTATTTCAAGTTTCCTAAAAAAGCTGAAGGTGGTGGGAGTTTGTGGGATTACTCTGCGACTGCCTGTATTCTCACCGAAGCTGGTGGAGTTGCTACTGATATTTACGGGAAACAACTGGACTTGAACCGAAGTGATTCAACATTTATGAATCATCGTGGAATCGCCTATGCCTCTGACTCAGAAATTCACAAGATGATTACTGAACTCTATTCAAGAATGAGAACAAAGCATTCATTGATTTAGAAAATATACTTGTTTCGTCGATTTATCATTTTTTCGTTTTAACATCTTAGTGGGGCGAAAAGCATTGATATTGACTAAGTTATCGCAGATTTAAAAATGAATTTGGTTGAATGTCCTGCAACGATGGTTATCGTTTGCTGGCTGAAGGTTATGTAGCTTTTACAGCCTGTTTTGAAGATTATAAATTTAATGGTGAAGAAGATGGAAAAAGCGCTAGTAGTGCTGTCTGGCGGTCAGGATTCAACGACATGCCTTTATTGGGCTATTGATAAATTCGGGCATGAAAACATAGACACAATAACTTTTGATTATGGTCAGCGCCACAGTATTGAGCTGGAAAGCGCAGTGAAAGTAGCAGAGGTGGCTCATGTTCCAAATATTATTGTTCCTATAAATACTTTCGGATTCCTCGGAGGAAATTCTCTGGCGGATTCTGATATCGAAGTAAAAAATGAACTTGATGAGAATACCAATCTTCCCAATACATTTGTTCCGGGTAGAAACCTGATTTTTATGACTTTTGCTGCAGCGTACGCGTATCAGAAAGGGATAAAACATCTGGTTACCGGAGTTGCTCAGACTGATTACAGTGGGTATCCGGACTGTCGTGATGAAACAATGAAAGCTCTGGCAAATTCTATCAATCTTGGAATGGAAGCTGAGTTTGAACTTCATACTCCGCTTATGTTTATGAGTAAGGCTGAAACTGTTGAGTTGGCGCAAAAGTGCGGGGCCATGGATGCTCTCGCTTGGAGCCACACTTGTTATAACGGGAAATTTCCACCGTGTGGCGAATGCCCTGCATGTCAATTACGGGAAGCCGGATTTAAAGATGCCGGCGTCCTTGATCCAATTTTTTTAAGAGGTAAATAAAAGATGTATCGTGTTTGTAAAATATTTGAAATAGAAGGTGGTCACTTTCTATCTAAGCATAAAAGTAGATGTAAGAATCCTCATGGCCATACAAGAAAGATCGAGGTGGTACTTGCTGCCGAAACACTTGATGAAAATGATATGGTCTGCGACTTCAAAGCGTTGAAGGCTGCTATTTATGATTATATCGATTCGTTTGATCATACTATGCTGGTTAATACGGATAGTGCACACTATGAGTATTTGAGTCAGAACTTTGAACGTGTCATTCCGTTTGACGCTATTGATCCTACAACTGAAGCTATGGCGAAAATGATTTTTGACCATGTTTCAGATGAATTGAAGAAAGGTATTTCGTATACTGCTGATGACGGTGTTAATTACTCTATCAGAGATTGTGTTATTTTGGAAAGAGTTCGCGTAGGCGAGGGGCTTTCTTCATGGGCTGAATACTCTATCTAATTTGGTTCCTATCCCGGCGCTATTCTAAAGCGCCTATATAAAACTTCTTTTCGGATAAAGATTATCTGGAAAGAAGTTTTTTTAACGAAATATTTTGTTTATTCAAAGCTGCACTTTTAACGAGTGCAGCTTTTTTTTTGTTAATTTAAAATGCGGCCAGATCGCAATCAAAATTGTGAAGGTCGTGCTGAGAACTTCCTGCTTTATATGATTCAATCTCTGTTTTATGCAGCACTTTATCTGGCCTGTTCTTTGAACTCCTAAAAAGCAAAGAAAGATGAATTATTGACCGATCTAATTGATATAAAGGAAGTCACGGAGTGGCTATATTTGTTTCTGCGGAGCAGGCCTGAAAACTTGAAAGGCAATAGCTTTGGGCGCAAGCCTAAAGATAAGAAGTGGCGCAATATGAATAGCTTTGGGCGGGAGCCCAAAGATAAAATAAAAGGAACATGCTTTATTGGAGGGATATATATAACGAAGAAAGTTGCGTTCGCAGTGTTAGTTCAAGGTTCACCTTGTTGCATTCGGTATTTCAGGCAAACTAGCAAGGTAGAGACGCCCCCTTAAAGGCGCCCCCCTCACAGATCCCCGCGTGCGGTTTTCCCGCACGAGGCTCCTCGGTAATCACTCGCTTCGTGCTGCGAGCCCATTATTGATTCTATTTTGTTATCAGTGTTTGATCTTAGGAAAGGGAACATTAAAATATGCCCACATCTCCTTGAAACCTTCAACCGTATAACTTTTCCGTTGACTACGTCTGTTTAGCCATTTGAACATTATTTGCCATGTCTTCCAGTAGTATACGTCTATACTATCGAAATTGTTTCTGACACCATAATAATTGTAATGGCCTCTCAGTTTTGATTTGAGCGTTGTCATTATTTGACCAAGATTCTGCGTACAGCGCACTTTTACAATCCATTCTTTCATAGATCGGACAGCGCGTTGCAACTTCTTTCGGTCAGTTCTCATATTGACAGTTGCTTTACCATTTCTCGTTTTACCCCATCGATATTCAAAGCCAAGAAAGCAAAACGTTTCTCCGTCTTGAACTTTCATTCTTGAAAAGAACATCATACGGGTTTTATCTTCGGCAAGAGCGAGGTTGAATTTAGCCAACCTTACTCCAAGACTTTTGTAAAACCTGTCTGCATCTTCTCTATGTTGAAAACAACATACAAAGTCATCTGCAAAGCGTATGACCATAGTCGCTCCACGTGCATTCGTTTTCACACGCCTCTCAAACCATAGATCTAAGGCAAAATGTAGATATATATTTGCAAGTACTGCAGAAATACAGCCGCCTTGAGGTGTTCCAGTGATTGGATGGATCACTTTCCCGTCCTCTTCCAAAATACCAGCTTTTAGCCATTTGCGGATAAGATTGATGAACTGGTTATCGTCAATCCTCGTTTCCAACATCTTGATTAGCCAGTCATGATCTAGATTATCAAAGAACCCTTTAATATCAGCTTCAACGACAAAGTTGTACTTCCTAAACAGAAGCTCATCTCGTAGTTCTAAAGCTGCTTTCTGTGATCCTTTACCGCGACGATAGCCGTGGCTAAAGTCCTTAAAGTCTTGCTCGAAAATGGCATCAAGAATCTTTGCTCCTGCTGTTTGGAGTAATTTGTCTCCAATTGCAGGAATACCGAGAGCACGTACCTTGCCGTTGTCCTTGGGGATATTCTTGCGTCGTACCAGTTTGGCTTTATAACGCTTTC
>JAUVCU010000100.1 GCA_030590715.1 Lentisphaeria bacterium | reverse complement strand
TCAATTTTCAAAGATCTTTTCGCTTTTCAAACTAGTGCCGTTAGGCAGTTTGTTTTAGTGGCGCACCGTGTTTTGGTGTGGCGCATAATTAATCATGCTAACCGTTTTTTGCAAACTCAGTTTTGAATTATTATTCAGAACGTTTTAAAAGCGTATCTCACCTCGCTTTCTGTTTACATCACCGCTGTTTTGGTGTGGCGCTTATTAAATACTATTTTCAAAAGAATGCAACATCAAACTAAATGTTTTTCAATTTAATTAATATGATCCATAAGCTCTACATATAAAAAAAGCTTCCTCACTTAAATTAAAGTAAAGAAGCTATCACCACAGTATCAGTTTTGTTGAGCTAATTTATTGACACAACTCTCCATTACACATTTGTTTCAGATTTCTAATAGCTCTGGCTTCTATCTGCCTTACCCTCTCCCGTGATATTTTATAATGCAATGACACTTCCTGCAGAGTTTGTGTTTCTTGTCCAGATAGACCAAACCTTCTCTCAAGTATATCCCGCTCCCGCTCTCCAAGCTCCTGCACTCTTTCCATAAGGAAGCTTTCATTTTCTTCATCGACAAACTCATCCACCTCTGATCGTTCGGTCCCCAATGTATCCGCAATAGTAAAGTCATCGACACTAGTCAAGAGTTGGCTCATACTTATTTCACGGCCGGCGATTTTAAGTAGACTTATCTTTGCGGCTGATAAGTTCATCTCATCCTGTATAGCTCTATTTGAATAACCTTCCTCGGCAAGAGTTCTTACTTTTTTCAGTAATCTGTATGAATGAAAAGGAATCCTGACAATATTACTATTATAAGCAATTTCTTTTCTAATGAATTGTTCAATCCAATATCTTGCATATGAGATAAAGGAAACGTTACGATCCAATTCAAATTTATCGAAAGCTTTTAGCAAACCCAGCATACCCGCGGACATCATATCCGACAATGTCAACTTGTGACTTCTGAATTTTCGTGCGACACTCGCTACAAAGAGCATATTTGTTTTAATTATGATGTCTTTGTGCTTCTCATCACCATTTTCACGGTATAGCCGTATGTGCTCGGCCTGCTCTTCTGTCGATAAGTGGCTATTTGTCTCCGCATCCCTCATATATGCGACTTGTGAACTAACATCAAAATGACTATCTACTCGAATGTCGATCATGTTGTCCTCCTCAGGATATCCATCACCCGTTTAATGATTCAACCTTCTAGTTTCATTGTACCACAGCGCACAATCAACAGCAATGCTAGTTACAATAGGCAATAAAAATAAATGCTTCATTTTTCGATTAAAAGATGACTATCGATTTAGCGCCAAGTGAGGGGGCTACCTCCACAAGCTTGTGGTTTAGCCCAGAACAGATATCAACCACAGTCACACCTGTGGCATTAGCTTCAATATTGATAACCATCCCCTCCAGCAACAGTTCATAATGATAATTATTAAATTTCACAAATGATTGACTTTTAAAGTCATTGCCTCTAGTAAATACGCCCCCCGCGCTTCCAGTTCTGTTTGTCCCTGAAGTAAACACTTTATCAATATAAGTTCTATACGTTAGGTAATACATCCCGCCTGCTACGTCAGATTTTGAATTTGGCAAGTAGACTGAATCAATTGTATTGATCGATTCTTGCTTCAGTAATACAATGATTTTTTCTGCGATAATATTTGATGAGCAATTAACTATTTTAGCGGTTTTATTAAATCTATTTATAAACATAACTGATGGCTGACCACCTCCCCCATACACTAACACCACCTTACTTTCAGTATTTGAGGGATATAAATGAACAAAAGACACCAGCGATGAACATATTAAAACATTTTGACAAAGCCCTCGCCAGCTCTTCGCCGAAACGCTTTTGACAAAAGCAAGATAATAGATAACAACCCCAAAAACTCCGATATACCCGACATACCTCACCAAACCAATATCAACTCCAGCCCGACAAACACCCAACATTAATTCAACAAGCCAATTTATCGTATTGTCAATATAAGGAAAAGAGATGAAAGGAACGATTATCTTAATAGGTACTAAAATGAATAAACACAAAAGCATCGGTACAAGAGCCATATTACACATGACTCCAGATAACGTATAATAACCATTATAAAAAACAGTTACCCCACAACTGCCAAGCCAGGCAAGAACACAAAAAGTAAAAGTTGAAAACACTTTCGACTTACATGTATAAACAAAATCAGCCAATTGTGTCCGATTTGATTTAGGAACCCAATACCTTTTTTCAAAAAGTGACTTTTGACACTTCAGTAAGCCTTCGGAACCGATAACCAAAACAAGCACAATTATAAATGAATACTGAAAACCAATATCCAACAAAGCAAATGGGGATAAAAACAACACAGCCGAAGCAGCAAAGAATGTAATATTAACATTTGAGGTTCTGTACAAAGAACATTTAAACATAGCCCACGTCACAATCATTATAAATGCGCGCATAGCTGATACACGGAATCCTATTGTAACCAAATATACAGCAAGGAGAAATGGAATGAGAAAAAACCTTAGCTTTACAGGAAAGACTCTAAGAACCAACAAAAAAAACATTGCCAGAATTCCAATGTGCAGTCCGCTTATCGCAAAGACATGAAATGTTCCGCTCTTTATGAATACATTTCTCAAATCAAACTCAAGCCCCTGCCTACAACCAAAAACCAATGCCGCAACAATACTACGTACATCTTGTTTTAATCCCGTAAGTAAATGATTCATCATCTTGTTTCTAATGTAGGATACAAAATAAATTAAACTTGATGGATCACTCATGACAATATCAGCTTTTCGTACTGAGAATATTTTGCGCACACCTTTCGATAATAGAAATCTCTTGAATCCACCGTTTTCATAATCAGCCGGTTCAAGAAAAACGCCCTCTAAATTGAGGACATAACCATACTTGACTAATGGCGCTTCAAGTTTTTTCAGCATTATATAACCATTACACTTTCTCCAGCTGTCACTTTTAGAATACTTAATGTAATGAATCTCTGCCTGGATCAACCTAGGATTCCCAAGACCGACATCATTTTCACCAACACAGGACACATCTTTTATAACAGCCTGAATAACAGCTCCACAGTCCCTTCCTTTAACATAGGAAAGATAGTGCTCTGCATCCAATTTATTTTCATTTAGTGAAATCACGATTCCAATTACAGTAAATAAAACAACCTTAAGACAGTGAATATTATTACGAACTCTATTCTCCGTATCAATTTTCCAAAAACACATAAAGCTCCCAACAACAGGCAAAGTCCAGAGCCAACATAAGTACGATGAGTTTTCGATGAATAAGAGAGATGTAATAATTCCGTTAAGGAAACCGATCAAGACAGGGAGCGATGCATGCTGATCACACAACCGGCATAATTGATAAAACAAGACACTCAATTTACTGTAAACAGCAAACATCTACCACCACCATTTTTTTTTAAAAAAACAATGTAGTAATTATACGATGTTTAAACTTATCCTTACAAGCGTAATTGTTTATCAGTCTTTAGTCATGTATGATTTTATTTTATGAAATTATATTAGCCCGCACTTTTCAGCTGCCCATCACACAACGACGAGGTAAAATGTGATTGAGTTTATAAAAGACTTCTTCTACTATGAGAATTCATTTTACGCAGGAAACGCTTTACTCGTTATCGGTTCATTACTTTCTTCGTTTGACGAACACTCTCTTATGAAAAGCTCCACACGTATCTTATTAATAATAGGCTCACTTCTAATAGTTTTTTCTCCGCTTCCCATAAGCAACCCATTTTTCCGTTTCCAAATGCTGCTTATTTTATCATTATTAATATCGTTACATTTTGGGTCACGAGCATTAGCTCCAGGCAGAGTGATCCTAAGGCTTTTAATTGCGGGAACCTGCGCATATTCAATTTACAAATTCAACGAACCCGTGAAGGAAATTGATTCCCATAACAGACAGGTGTTCGTCATTGGAAGCAGTCTTACCGATCAAGAGAACTCATGGGTCATAACATTAGACAAGCATTTAAAAAACAAATCGATTAACCTTTCAACAGAAGACAACAACCTCGACCATGTTTTAGAACAGGCAGGTTACATATCAGATAAAAATGCCATAATCATTATTGAAGCCGGCATGCAGGAAGTCGAAGGAGGAATACCACTTGAACAATTCACAATGCAGTTCACCGAAGTTGCCGTTGAGGTTAGTAGAGCAAAACGGGATGTTATAATGTTTGAACTGCCAACATCCATACTGCAAAAAAAATACCTTGCAGTCCAGAAAGAGGTTGCGGGCTTACACGGTATAACACTTTTACCAAGATCCTACCTTTACAGAGCGATAGATAAACACAGCCTAAGCAAGGCTCCAGTCAGACTGTCTAACGAAGGTCAAGCTTTGCTGGCAGGAGCATTAACAAATATCATAAACACGACAAGTAGCTTTGTAGCAAAAAAGTAGCAATACACAATTTATATTATTGCGATCTGAACTATTATATTTTGGTTTTAAATAATTAAAGATAAATATAGTGTTCAGGTGTCAATAATCAGCGCCACCACACGACTCAAAAAATAGGGTTATAAAATGAAGGCCAAAGACTTACGCGGAAAATTCATTGACTTTTTTGTATCAAAGAATCACACAGAGATCCACAGTGCACCACTAGTTCCGGAAAACGATCCAACGTGTCTATTCACGACAGCAGGAATGCATCCGCTTGTTCCTTATCTTCTCGGAGAAAAACACCCGGCAGGAACTCGACTTGTTGATTACCAAAAATGTGTACGTACTGGAGACATAGACGAAGTTGGAGACGCAACACACTTGACATTCTTTGAGATGCTTGGGAACTGGTCTCTTGGAGACTACTTCAAAAAAGAATCTATTGAATTCAGTTTTGAATTTCTTACAGATGAGAAATGGCTTAACCTTCCTCTAGACAGACTTGCTTTCAGTGTTTTCGAAGGAGACGAAGATGCCCCGTTCGACGAAGAAGCATTCAACTACTGGAAAGGACTTGGAGTATCAGAGAAACGTATTGCCAAACTTGAGAAGAAACACAACTGGTGGGGACCAGCAGGTCAAACAGGGCCTTGCGGACCGGATACTGAGATTTTCTTTTGGAATGAAGAGTGTGAAGCTCCTGAAGAGTTTGACGCAGATGATGACCGCTGGGTTGAGATCTGGAATAATGTATTCATGCAGTACTACAAAAACGAAGACGGTACATTCTCACCACTTGAGCAACAGAATGTTGATACAGGAATGGGTCTTGAGCGCGTAACAGCAATCCTTCAGGGAAAAGAAAGCTGCTACGACACAGAGCTTTTCATTCCACTATTTGAAAAACTGGATGAGATCCGTGGTACAGAAGCACCAGAATCTCGCACACGTTCAGAGCGTATCGTTGTAGAACACATGAGAACAGCAACATTCATGCTAATGGATGGTGTAGTACCAGGTAATACAGATCAAAACTACGTTCTTCGCCGACTAATCCGCCGTGCGATCGTCCAAGCTCACAATGCAGGAGTTACAACTCACTTCACAACGGATATCGTAAAACAAGTGATTGAGCAATACAAAGAAGCTTATCCGGCAATGGGAAAAATGAGTGCAACGATTATCGATGAGATGGATCGTGAAGAGCAGCAATTCCAGCGCACACTTGAGAAAGGAACAAAAGAATTCGACAAACTAATTTCACGCGTTCCAGAACACGTTATTAAGAAAGTAATCAGCGGGAAAAATGCTTTTAACTTGTACGAGACGTACGGTTTCCCTCTTGAGATTACAGAAGAGCTTGCAGCTGAACGCGGATTCGAAGTTGACAAAGCCGGATTCGACAAAGCGATGAAAAAGCACCAGGAAATGTCCCGCAAAGGTGCGGAGGCAAAATTCAAAGGTGGACTTGCAGATGATTCAGCGGCAACATCGGCTCTTCATACCGCAACGCACCTGCTTCATACTGCTTTACGCCAGGTTCTTGGAGATCATATTGGTCAGAAAGGATCAAACATTACTGCAGACCGTTTACGTTTTGACTTCAACAATGAAGATAAAATGACAAAAGAGCAAATTACAGAAGTTGAAAACATTGTAAACGAACAGATTCAACGCAAA